>JAATEW010000389.1 GCA_015655535.1 Hyphomicrobiales bacterium
CTTTTATGGCTGCCGTGCGCGAGCGGCACGGCCTCGTCGAGAAAATCCCGCACGAAGGCAATCACGCGCGCGGCGCGCACCTTGTTGAATGTCTTGCCACGCTCGGCGCCTTCCACCTCGGGGATGGCATCGGTGCCGTAGAGCGCGTCATAAAGGCTGCCCCAACGCGCATTGGCCGCATTGAGCGCATAGCGCGGATTCGAGGCCGGCACGACAAGCTGCGGGCCGGGAATCTGGGCAATCGGATCATCGACATGATCGGTGCGCACGGCGACCGCCGCCGGCTCCGGCACGAGATAGCCGATGATCCGCAAAAAGGCTTCATAATCAGCCATATCGAGGGGCTTGCCGGCACGCCTGTGATGATAGGCGTCGATCTCCTCCTGCAGGAGGTCGCGGACCTGGAGCTGGGCGCGGATCAATGGGCTGAAATCGGCGACGAGCGCTGCCAAGCCCGAGGCAAATTGCTCGGGCGTGACACCCGTTCCCGGCAAGGCTTCATTTACGATGAAGTCGCGAAGAAGAGTGGCGCAGGGCAAGCCGCCTAAGAACGTGTTATCCATGTTCAACCCATCTTGTCGTAAGAGACCCCGAAAATGTGATTCGTTCATTGGAGTACAAGATATTCGCCGCGAGCAGCCTTTAGAATGTGGACCTTCGTCTGAGAATGGCAGCAATGCGGCCCCGGCGGATTGCGCCGGCGCAATCGATGCCAATTCCGGAAAAGTCCAAATTGATAATGACAGCGGCGATTTACCGCTTTACAGCCGTGCCAGCGCGATCACATTGGTTTGATGGGATCGGGCCTACAGCCTGTGATTCCGTCCGAAAGACGGGCCCTTCCGCGCCCTACTTAGATGTTGACGCAACGCGAGAAATTCAATCGTGGATCTTAATTCAAAACTTCCCCACGTTGTCATCGTCGGCGGTGGATTTGGCGGCCTCGAAGTGGCAAGAGGCCTCAAGGATCTGCCCGTCTGCATCACCTTGACCGACCGGCAAAACCACCATTGCTTCCAGCCCCTGCTCTATCAGGTCGCGACGGCCGTTCTGTCTCCGGCCGACATCGCCTGGCCGATCCGCGGCATTTTACGCGCGCAGCCGAATGCCCGCGTAATCATGGCGGAAGTCACCGGCGTCGATACAGCAGCCAAAATCGTCCACACGGACTCGATCAATCTGCCTTACGATTATCTCGTGCTGGCGACCGGCGCGACGCATTCCTATTTCGGCCACGACGAATGGGAAAAGGATGCGCCGGGTCTGAAACGCATCACCGACGCGACGGAGCTTCGCCGCCGCCTTCTGATCGCCTTCGAAGAGGCGGAGCTGACGGACGATGGCGCCAAGCAGCGCTCGCTTTTGACCTTCGTGATCGTGGGCGCCGGTCCGACCGGCGTCGAGATGGCGGGCGCCATCGCGGAAGTGGCGCTGCAAACCTTGCCGCCCGAATTTCGCGAAGTCGATCCGGCCTCGGCCCGCATCATCTTGATAGAAGCCGGCCCGCGCGTGCTGCCGTCCTTCCCGGAAGATCTCTCGGCCTATACGCAGAAGTCGCTCGAAAAAATGGGCGTCGAGGTCATGACCGGAACCCGCGTGACGAAATGCGATAAGGCCGGCGTCGATATCGAAGGCGGCCGGATCGATGCGCATACGGTCATTTGGGCGGCGGGCGTCGTTGCATCGCCGGCCGCGAAATGGATCGGCGCGCCGGCCGATTATGCCGGCCGCGTCGAAGTCCTGCCCGATCTCTCCGTACCGGACCAGCCCGATATTTTCGCCGTCGGCGATACGGCGGCCGTGTTTTATGGCGGCGGCAAAAGCGTGCCGGGCATCGCCCCCGCGGCGAAGCAAATGGGCAAATATGTCGCCAAGCTGATTGCGAATCGGATCAAGAACAAGCCCGCGCCGCCGCCCTTCGCCTATAAGCACCAAGGCGATCTCGCGACGATCGGACGAAGGATCGCGGTCGTTAAATTGCCGAAGCCGGACTTCGCCTTGAAAGGCTTTATCGGCTGGCTCTTCTGGAGCCTGGCGCACGTCTATTTTCTGATCGGAATCAGAAACCGTTTCGTCGTCGCCTTTACCTGGCTCTGGCAATTCCTGACGCTTCAGCGCAGCGCGCGGATCATTTCTCAGGTGCCGAAATGGTCGAAGTACACGGCGGAAGAGGATACGTGAGGGCAGAGAGATAGACTGCCTCTGCCTGCTACCGGAGCGCAATCAGACCGGCGGCGATGAGCACTATCGTCAACATGACCACGGCAAAAATGCCTGCCTGCAAGGCAGGCCCGCGTTGCCTGAACACGCAAACAATTCCGAGATCGATCAGAAAATCAATCATGGTGAACACCCAAACGGTTTGGCCGAAACGGAATTGGCCGTATTGGGTGTTAAACCATAAGCGCCAGCACCCTGCCTGTGCGGCAGATCACACTTCGACCACCAGCACGTGCACCATGGGCTTCTTGCCCCAGACATTGCCGACCACGTTGCGGACGGCCTTCTCGATCGCGCCTGAAACAATATCGGCATCGCGGCGCTTCTGACGCGGCAGAGAGTCGAGCGTCTGAAACCAAGTCTCGTCGATCAAGGCGTCGATGGCAGCGCCGCCACGCGTTTTCATCGGCAAGCCGGCGAAAACAACATCCGGCAGGCCGAGAAGATCGCCATTGGCGTTAAGTGCGAGCGCGATCGTGACGATGCCCGCGAAGGCGAGCTTCTGGCGCATGTGGATGCTCTCGTCATCCGCCGCCGAAAGCGCGTTGCCGTCCTTATAAAGCCGGCCATGCGGCACCTCGTCGATAACGCC
>JAATEW010000287.1 GCA_015655535.1 Hyphomicrobiales bacterium
AGCAGTGGAAGTTCAGATGCAATGGTTCAAAATCGTCACGCGCGGACTTGATCCGCGCTTCCAGGCACGGGCAGCCACGCGACGATTGGCCGGCCGGGTCAAGCCCACGGCGTCCGGTTTAAGTCGCCATGACATGTTGTATGCAATTGCATCAGTGAATGTTTTTGGCGATTCCCTTGGGTGTGGACTCGAACTGTCGGCGCCGGGCATAGGCATTTCATTCGGCAAAACATGTCAGATTTCGCCATTCATCCAACGGCGGAGATTTTCGGCGAGGCGGACGCGCTTTTGTCAATGACGGCTCATCTTTGATGAACCGCCGCCGAAGGCGGTCTACGATCATTGACGAAAGCGATCCGCTCGCCAATGCTGGCCGCCAAGAGATGAATGGCAGCCTTTGGAATTGCGAACCGGGAGGAAAAGCGGCCCGATTTCTCTCAACCGGACACTCGTGGGTCAAGCCCAGCCATGACGCAACTGAAAAGTCCGGTGCCTTAATGAAGCTCGAACTCGAAGGGATCCACGTCCGGTTCGGCGGCAAGACCATCCTCGAAGGATTGGATCTCACCGTCGCGGGCCCCGGCCTCACCGCGATCATGGGACCGTCGGGCGTCGGCAAGACGACCCTGCTGCGTGTCATCGCGGGCCTTGTGCGGCCCGATGGAGGTCAGCGGCATGTCGAAGCCAAAGTGGCGACGATCTTTCAGGACGCCCGGCTTCTGCCCTGGCAATCGGCCTTGGACAATGCCGCATTCGGCCTGCGGGCCAGCGGCATGAGCCGCGACCGCGCGCGTGCCGAGGCGGCCACACTCCTCGAACGGCTCGGCTTCTCTCAAGACGACCAGATGAAGCGCCCGCGGGCACTGTCCGGCGGGATGCGGCAGCGCGTCGCAATCGGGCGCGCGCTTGCGGTCGCACCCGATCTTTTGCTGATGGACGAGCCCTTCACAAGTCTCGATATCGGGCTGCGCACCGATCTGCAAAATCTCGTGCGCGGGATCGTGGACGAACGAAAGCTGTCCGCGATCCTCGTGACGCATGATCCGATCGAGGCCGTGACGCTCGCCGACCGCATCATTGTGCTCGGCGGGCATCCTGCGAAAAAGCGCGCGGATTTGCCTTTGTCCCCGCGCCCCAGCAATGCGGCTGAAGCCTATGCGGCAGCCGCCGGTCTCATGCGCCAGCCGGAGATCGCCGGGGCTTTCAGGCCCCTCGCTTCCCAAGACGAGCAATGAACGTGCTATATTGCGCCGAAGGGAAATACGGAATCTGACAATGAGCTTGGAAGATACAGTCGCACGGCTCGCGAGCCTGGAGGTCGATCTCATCGATCGCATCTGGGGTCTGGTGCAACAGGAAGAAGACGCGTTCGAGGCCATTTCGCGGGAGCTTGTCGCCAATCCCGACCATGCGGACTTACAGAATTTCATCAATCACGCCATGACCGGCGTCTTGCTCGCTGTGGCCTTTCATCGCTTCCGGGAAACGATGAAGCCGTTTCTGTCGCTCGACGAGACGAAACACGCTTTCAAGCTGATGACCGAGGCCAAGGCCAGAAATGTCGTCAATCATTGGCGCGAGCCGCCGGAAACCCCAATCGCCTGATCGAGGTCATATGGTGACGCAGCAGACAGGCATCGAAGCCTTCACCTATCGAAATGACAAGGCGATACCGCATTTTGCCGACGATCGCCCCATCGTGATCTTCGACGGCACATGTATTTTATGCTCGTCCTTCGTCCAGTTCATTCTGCGCTTCGACAAGCACCGCCGTCTCCGCCTGCTCGATGGCGAGACGCCGCTCGGCCAGATGCTGTTCAAACATTTCGGGCTCGATCATGTGAATTACGAGACAATTATTCTGCTTGAAGATGGGCGCGCCCGGCTGAAATCCGACGGGGCTATCCGCATTTTCGAAATTCTCGGCCTGCCCTGGTCGTTGACGGCAGTGGGGCGATGTCTGCCGCGAGGCCTACGCGACCGGCTTTATGAATTCATCGCGAGGAACCGCTATCAATGGTTCGGGCGGCGCCAAAGCTGCTATCTGCCGGACCCCGCAATGACGGATCGCTTCATCGCATGACCGAAGGCAAAGTGATCTTCATTCTCGGCGGCTATGGCACGTTCGGCGGCCGCCTTGTTCGGCTTCTCGAAGATGAGCCGCGCCTGACCCTCATCGTCGCCGGCCGCTCGCGCGCCAAGGCCGAGGCTTTTTGCAAGAGCCGTGGCGCCGTCGCCGCGAAACTGATCGCCGAAACATTCGATCGTGATGGCGATATCGCCACGCAACTCGAAACATACCGACCCAATCTTCTTGTAGACGCAAGCGGTCCGTTCCAGGCCTATGGCGAAGGGCAATATCGCGTCGTCGCGACCTGCATCGCACGAAAGATCAATTACGCCGATCTCGCCGACGGATCGGATTTCGTCGCGGGCATCGGCGCTTATGATGAAGCAGCCCGCGATGCCGATCTTTTCGTGCTCTCGGGTGTATCGAGCTTTCCCGTCCTGACGGCCGCCGTGGTGCGCGCGCTGTCAGGCTTCATGATGAGCGTCGATCATATTCGCGGCGGCATCGCACCGTCGCCTTATGCAGGCGTCGGACTGAATGTCATTCGTGCCATCGCCGGCTATTCGGGCCAAAGCATTACGCTCAAACGCTGCGGCACGTTCGTGCAAGGCTATCCCTTGACCGAGCACATGCGCTTTACGGTGCGTCCACCGGGCCGCGTGCCTTTGCGCAATACTTTATTCTCGCTCGTCGATGTGCCGGACCTGCACGCCTTATCGGAACTCTGGCCGGAAGCGCAGACGATCTGGATGGGCGCGGGCCCTGTGCCGGAAATTTTGCACCGCGCGCTGATCGGCTTCGCCTGGCTCGTGCGCTGGAAGCTCGTCACGACGTTGACGCCGCTGGCGCCACTCATGTCTTTCGCAGCCAATCATTTGCGCTGGGGCGAGCATCGCGGCGGCATGTTCGTCGAGGTCGAAGGGAAGGATGTTTCAGGCAAACGATTGAAGCGCTCCTGGCATATGCTTGCCGAGGGCGACGACGGCCCGCTTATTCCGTCGATGGCGATCGAAGCCATCGTGCGCAAATGGCTTGAGGAGTCACCGCCCGCCCCCGGTGCCCGCGCGTCTGTTTGCGATCTCGAACTTCAGGATTACGAAAAGCTCTTTTCCGCGCGGAAAATTTACACAGGCGTGCGAGACGACGCCCACGGCAAGCAACAAAGCCTTTACGCACAAATTCTAGGCTCTGCCTGGGAGGCGGCTCCGGCGGAGATCCGCGCGATGCACGGCACCGTGGTGAGAGCCAAGGGCCGCGCCAGCGTGATACGCGGGACCAATCCGCTCGCACGCTTTGCCGCGGCTCTGATGCGCTTTCCGAAAGCCGCCGCCGACACGGAAGTCGAGGTCCGTTTCGATCGCTCAGGTGGTGGCGAGACCTGGATGCGCAGCTTTGGCAATGACAGCTTTTCAAGCCGGCAATGCGCCGGTCGCGGGCGCGCCGAAGGCCTTCTGTGCGAGCGCTTCGGGCCTTTGACGTTTGCCATGGCCCTCGTCACCGAGGGCGAAAAGCTAGCCCTCGTTTTACGACGCTGGAGTCTTTTCGGGATGCCGTTGCCCATGTGGCTATGTCCGCGCTCGCGATCATTTGAAACAGTCGAAGACGGGACATTTCGCTTTCACGTCGAGATCAGCCACCCTCTGACGGGCTTGATCGTGCGCTATCAGGGCTGGCTCGAACCGCAGGGCGAACAGAGCAAATGAAAAGGCCGGTCCAAAGACCGGCCTCGCATTCACCTTACGGGCACGCTCAATCGATCGGCCTGCCGAAAAGCGGCCCATCATCATCCGAGGCATCGCGAGTCCCGGCGCTATAATAGCCCGCGAAAAACGGCGTCCCGACGCCGTCGATCGGATCGAATACGCCATATCTAT
>JAATEW010000311.1 GCA_015655535.1 Hyphomicrobiales bacterium
CCCAATAGCTGACGAAGGAGGCTTCTGATGGCCATCGCAGCCACCACTGGCGGCGGCGGACGCCGCCCCTTCTTCCGCCGTCGCAAGACCTGCCCCTTCTCGGGTCCGAAGGCGCCGAAGATCGACTATAAGGACACCCGCCTGTTGTCGCGCTATATTTCCGAGCCCGGCAAGCTCGTGCCGTCCCCCATCACCGCGGTTTCCGCCAAGAAGCAGCGCGAGCTGGCGAAGGCGATCAAACGGGCTCGTTTCCTTGGGCTTCTGCCTTACGTGATCCGCTAAAATCGAAGGACATGGTCCTTTAGGTTTAGCTCATTCGCAATGAATAAAGACCGGATGGACATGAATCCGTCCGGTTCGGCTGGGATGAGACGGATGTCTATCCGGATTCATCCCTAACCGCGAAGGCGGGACAGCTCGGCGATGGCAACGAAAACTCTCGAAAGCCCCGGCTTCGGCTCGATCGTGACGATCGGAGCCGGTCTTTGCGCGGCCCTGCTGTTCACCGTCGCGCGGCAAGACACGCTGCCCGCCTTGGCGCTCGCCTGTTTCGCGCCTTTGCCGATCATGATCGCGACGCTGGGTTTTGGGCCTCTCGTCGGTCTTGGTTCGGCAGCCTTGGGCGCGCTTTCCGTGGCGCTTCTGGCTGCGGTCCATCACGGCGGCGCCACGAACGCGGCGCTTTTGGGTGGCCTCAGCACTGGAGCCATCTTCGCCGTGACCCAGGCTTTGCCCGCCTGGTGGCTTTCCTTCCTCTGCGGTCTGGCGAGAGCCGAAGGCGCACGCCGCTGGCGGATCCAGAAGCCCGAGCAAAAGACCTCGCATATTCTTTTCTTCTATCCGATCGGCGATATTCTCGTTCATGCTGCGGCGATCGTCATCGGCATTATCGGCCTTGCCATGGGCGCGGTCGCGCTTGGCTTTCGTGGCTTCGATGCCGGGATCGCAAAAGTCTCCGAGGATGTCGCCGCCTGGGTCCAAAAGCTTCTCGAAAAGCACCCAGAATTGCCGAGCGAACTTGGCGTCGCCGATCTGACCGACATCATCCTGAAGAGCATGCCGATGATGATCGCGGTCTTCAGCCTGATGATGCTCATCTTCAATCTCTGGCTCGCCGGGCGTGTGGTTCTGACCTCCGACAAACTTCCCCGCCGCTGGCCCGACATCGCGCATGAATTACGCACGCCGCGCCTTCTCGTCCTGGCTTTGGGCGCGGCACTCGTTCTCTGCCTGTTGAAGGGATGGGCCGCGGCCTTCGGTCTCATCGCGACGGTGACGCTGGTGCTGACCTATGCCTTGCAAGGCCTCGCCGTCGTTCACGATCTCTCGCGCGGATCGCGCTGGCGCGGGCTGCTGCTCTTCATCGTCTATACGACACTGGTTTTTCTCACCCCCTGGCCTTTGGCGCTGCTCGCCCTGATCGGGCTCGCCGACACGGCCTTCTCGCTGCGCGACCGCAAGGCCGCTCTCTTATCCTCGAAACCTTAGAAAGCCTCCGAAGGAGTTCAGTCATGCAGGTCATTTTGTTGCAAAGGGTCGCCAAGCTCGGCCAGATGGGCGAGACGGTGCGCGTCAAGGACGGGTTCGCCCGCAATTTCCTCTTGCCGACCGGCAAGGCCTTGCGCGCGACCGAAGCCAATAAGCAGCGCTTCGAAGGCCAGCGCGCCGATCTCGAAAAGCGCAATAGCGAATTGAAGAGCGAGGCCGCCGCCGCCGCCGAGAAGATCGACGGGCAGGTCTTCGTCATGATCCGTCAGGCCGGCGAAACCGGCCAGCTTTACGGCTCCGTCTCCACCCGCGACGTGGCGGAAGCCGCCTCCACCGCCGGCATGTCCGTCAATCGCAATCAGGTCGTGCTGGCGACGCCGATCAAGACGATCGGCCTGCATCAGGTGCCCGTCCATCTGCATCCGGAAGTCGAAGCCAAGATCACGATCAACGTTGCCCGCTCGCCGGAAGAGGCCGAGCGCCAGGCCAAGGGCGAATCGATCAATATCGTCGAGGAAACGACGATGGATGATCTCGGCCTCGAAGTCGGCGCCGCGCTCGCCGACGCCAACGGCAGCTTGGGCGACCGCTGAGCGGTTTACAGATATGCGCGGGCGCGATCGTTTGGATCGCGCCTTCGCATGTCGTTCGATGTACAAGCCAAGCGAAGCAAGCTGTTGCGCAAAGCAAGCTCCATTGCGCGCTTAGCCTGAGATTCTTTTCGCCCGTTTGTGGATAGCGGGACGCGCAACAAGCCCATTAAGCTTTGCTTAACTCTTCCATTCCATTCGGCCGCGTCGGCGTGCGACAAAGGTGGCGAGGTGCCGATTCGGCACGCATTTTTCTCATCACCCGAAGCATAGATGCCCGCTGTAGAAAATATCGCCGGCCGGATCGGCCTACTGCAAGGACAAGGCTCCTCCGCGGAACCCAAATTTCGCGTCGCACCGCATAATATCGAAGCCGAACAAGCTTTGCTCGGCGCGATCCTCGTCAATAACGACGCCTTCGACCGCGTCTCGGATTTTCTGCTGCCGGAGCATTTCTCCGAGGAGTTGCATCGGCGCGTCTATGACGTCGCCTCGCAGCTCATTCGCGCCGGCAAGATCGCGACGCCGATCACGCTCAAGACCTACCTGCCGGCCGACCTCGACATCTCCGGTCTGACCGCCAGCCAATACCTGGCGCGCCTCGCCGCCGAAGCGACGACCGTCATCAACGCTCAGGACTACGGACGCACCATCTACGACCTTGCCATCCGCCGTTCGTTGATCACGATCGGCGAGGATGTGGTCAACGTCGCCTATGACGCACCCGTCGATCTGCCGCCGCAGAGCCAGATCGAGGACGCCGAACGCCGGCTGTACGAACTCGCCGAGACCGGCCGCTACGACGGCGGCTTCCAGCGCTTCGGCCAGGCGTTGACCACCGCCGTCGACATGGCGGCGCGGGCCTATCAGCGCGACGGCAAGCTGTCCGGAATCGCCACCGGCATGCGCGACCTCGACCGCATGATGGGCGGGCTGCAGCACTCCGATCTCATCATCGTTGCCGGCCGCCCCGGCATGGGAAAGACGGCACTCGCCACCAACTTCGCCTACAACGTCGCCAAGGCATGGCGGAGCGAGGTGCGTCCCGACGGCAGCATCGAAAGCGTGAACGGCGGTATCGTCGGCTTCTTCTCGCTGGAAATGTCAGCCGAGCAGCTCGCGACCCGCATCCTCGCCGAGCAGACCGAGATTCCGTCCTCCCGCATCCGACGCGGCGAGATCGAGCCCTCCGACTTCGACCGGATCGCCGAGGCCGCGCGCGAGATGGAGAGCATTCCGCTCTATATCGACGAGACCGGCGGATTGTCGATCGCCCAGCTCGCCGCGCGTGCGCGGCGCCTCAAGCGCCAGCGCGGCCTCGACCTGGTGGTGGTGGATTACATCCAACTGTTGCAGGGATCGAGCCGCAAGGCCGCCGAGGGCCGTGTCCAGGAGGTGACGGAGATCACCACCAGTCTCAAGGCGTTGGCGAAGGAGCTGAACGTCCCGATCGTCGCGCTGTCGCAGCTCTCTCGTCAGGTCGAAAGCCGCGACGACAAGCGACCGCAGCTGTCGGACCTGCGCGAATCGGGATCGATCGAGCAGGACGCCGATGTCGTGATGTTCGTGTTCCGCGAGGAATATTACCTGAAGAACAAGGAACCCCGACCCAACACGGAAGAGCATTTCAAGTGGCAGGCCGAAATGGACGCAGTGCTCGGCAAGGCCGAGGTGATCATCGGCAAGCAGCGTCACGGGCCGACCGGCAGCGTCCAGATGCAGTTCGAGGCCGGCGTGACGAGGGTCGCCGACCGCGCCGCTGACGCAAAGCTGCCCG
>JAATEW010000191.1 GCA_015655535.1 Hyphomicrobiales bacterium
CGCGCGATGCCGCTTTGGTCGAAACCGGACTCGACCTTCGTATCATGCCACAGGCCACGATCGGCATCTCCTACACCGGCCAGCTCGCCCAAGGCGTGCAGGACCATTCCGTCAAAGGCAGCCTGCTCATCAGGTTCTAGAGCATCGGACCGAAAAGTGCGCAGCGGTTTTCGGACCAATCTGATGCGGCTTTGAAGACTTAAAGGCGCCGGAGCGATTCTATACGAACGTCCACGGCTCTCGAGGCCGATGACGGCGGCTTGAGTGGCGCCTGGCGGAATAAGCTGCCACGTTGAAGCTTGTTGCCCAGATGTTAGGCTTAACTTCACCTCAAAGGTGAAAAGATAGCCTGCCGACCTTCGTTATGCTCTCGCGCCGCTCTATATGAGCAAGGTCGGGCTGTTTCATAAAGCCCTGTCGTCGCTGGTTCTATGCGGGCTGTCCAAAGGCAGTGAATGTAACGACGGATTTTAATCCCGTACAAAATTGACCGAGAAGGAAACGCCATGTCGTATCGGACCATCATCTCCATTGCCGCCGCCGCGACCATTATGGTCGCGAGCGTTTCGACCGAGGCTTTCGCCTTCAGAGGCCGCGCGGGCGGCTTTCACGGCGGTTATCATGGCGGCTTCCATGGCGCCTATCGTGGCGGTTATCACCGTTATGGCTATCGCGGCGGATATGGATATCGCGGCTATGGTTATGGCGGCGGGTATGGTGTCAACCCCGGCGCCGCCGTGGGGCTTGGCATTCTGGGTCTTGGCGCCGCCGCTGCCGGCGCGGCTGCGGCCGGTGGCGGATGCGGATATCCGGGCTGCTACGGCTATTAAGCTCCGCTGACTACAGCTCCTTGAGCGTGATCAACGAGACATGGCGCGCATGGTCTCGTTGATCAACAAAGCGCGGGTAGCGAGGCGGAGCAGCACGTTCGGCTCCGATTCAACAGCCTATTGATCGATTTCTCCGTCACGCTAACGTCGACGATCGTCAGGGCGATTTGTGACGGGCGACAGATGGCGAAGAATCCAATCCTGAATTTGAACCAGTTTTGCCCTTCAGGCTCGCGAGCATACAGTCGCATCTCTGGATAGTTTCTCGAAGAGACAATGATCGCTGTTTTAGAAGCATGCTGCAGGATATGGCAAAGAACAGTCGAATCGGATCACCGTCGCGAGAATTAAGATGAATAACGAAGAAAGCCGACACCCGGAGCGAGCGCAAAAATGTGTAAATAGCGTCGATTTAGAGTCTTGAGCCATCGCGTGTTGTACATTGAATTTTTAGTCGCGGACAATTGCACGCGACGGGATTATGGTGATGCAAATTAGCATGTTGGATTTCGCACCTATAAATCCTTGAACGTGAAGGGCGAGACATTGCGCATCGTTTCGTCGATCAGCAAGGCGCGGGTCGCCGGCGCCGCGGCCCGCTGCGGGCAAGCGGGACGCTCGCAAAGCCTGCAATTGATGCCGATCGGCGTCACCTCCAAAGCATTGACGTCGAGGCGCTTCGCATAGGTGAGGCGCGACGCATATTTGATGTCGCAACCAAGCCCGATCGCGAATTGCGGCTCGACCGCGCCCCAAGGCGTCACCGAACGGCGCACCGTGCGGGCGATCGAGAAATATTGCGAGCCATCGGTCAATTCGACGACTTGAGTCAGGATGCGGTTCGGCTCCGCGAAGGCCGCATGCACGTTCCAGAGCGGGCAGGTGCCGCCCGAATGCGCAAAGGGAAAGCGGCCCGAGGAAAAGCGCTTCGACACATTGCCCGCGATGTCGACGCGCACCAGAAAGAAGGGAATCCCGCGCGCCGTCGGCCGCGCCAAAGTGGTGAGGCGATGCGCCACCTGCTCGACGCTCGCGCCGAAGCGGGCCGAGAGAATTTCGATATCATAGCCCATTACCTCGGCCGCCTCGTGAAAGCGGCCATAGGGCATCATCAGCGCACCGGCGAAATAATTGGCGAGCGTGATGCGCAACAGGCGCCGCGTCGTCTCGTCCTTCGGTTCGAGCGCCGTTGCCAATTCGGTCAAAAGAGTACCGAATTCTGCAAAGGCCAATTGATGCGCCGCTTGAAAAGTGCGGCCCGATTGATCCATCACCTCCGAGATCAGAAGCTGGCGCCTGTGATGATCGTACCAACGCAGCCGGTCGCCCATCACGTCGAGCGGCATGATCCTGACGCGGATGCCGTGGCGCGTGCGCAAATGTTCGGAGATTGCAAAGAGGGGCTCGTGGCCGGCGAGCGCGAAATCCGCGGCGAGTGTTTCGGCCGCTTCGTCGAGCTGCGGGAAATAATTGCGCGCCTCATGCAAGAGACTGCGCACGCGGTCGATCGGGCTTTCGGCCACGAAAGGCTCGGCGCGGTCGGGGTCGCGCCCGGCGGCGAAGCCTTCTTCATTAGCCTCGCGCAAAGCCGTATAGGCGCGGTAGAGGCGTTGCATGGCCAGGAGAAGCGCCGGCGAATGTTCGGCGGCATCTTGCAGATCGGCGCGGGAAACGGGGGTCTCCCGCAATAAGGGATCGGCGAGAATTTGGTCCAATTCGCCGAGCGCCTGGTCGCTCTCGGCCACCATGAAGTCGCGCGGATCGACGCCATAGACATCGGTGAGGCGGATCAGAACCTGGACCGTGATTGGCCGCTGGTTGCGCTCCATCAGGTTCAGATAGGAGGGCGAGACGTCGAGATCCTCGGCCATGCGGGCTTGCGTCAATTGGCGCTCGCGGCGCAGGCGCTTGAGCCTGGGGCCGGCGAAAACTTTGCGGGAGATCGTTTCTACCATTTGTAAATTATTTTCAACTCGACAAGATTAGTCTGTCTTACTATGACACAACGACTTTATTCCTCCTTTTCCCAGCTTGCAAGAGAGCAGCTATGAGCGATATCTGGGGTGACATGCGGCGTGAGCCGCTATTTTTGTCAATTTCTGTTAATATCGGAGCCTCGCATGAGCACAACAGAAAGCTTTCAGGACCTCATCCCCTCGGCGCCGGCCGGGCGCTTCGACGGCATCCGCCGTCCCTATGGTCCCGAACAGGTAAAGCGGCTGCGCGGCTCCTTCCCGATCGCCTATACGCTGGCCGAGCGTTCTGCCAACAAGCTATGGAAGCTGATGCAGGAACGGCCCTATGTGCATTCGCTGGGCGCCGTCACCGGCAATCAGGCGATGCAGATGGCCCGCGCCGGGCTCGAGGCCATCTATCTCTCCGGCTGGCAGGTCGCGGCGGACGCCAATGTGGCCGGCGCCATGTATCCCGATCAATCGCTTTATCCGGCGAATTCGGGTCCGGAGCTTGCCCGGAAGATCAACAAGACCTTCAAGCGCGTCGATGAGATCGAACATGCCGAAGGCAATGTGACGCGCGACTGGTTCCTGCCGATCATCGCCGACGCGGAAGCCGGCTTCGGTGGCCCGCTCAACGTCTTCGAGATCATGAAGGCCTATATTGAGGCGGGCGTCGCGGCGGTTCATTTCGAGGATCAGCTCGCGTCCGAAAAGAAGTGCGGCCATCTCGGCGGCAAGGTTCTGCTTCCGACCGCGCAGCATGAGCGCAGCCTGTCTGCAGCGCGTCTCGCCGCCGACGTGATGGGCGTGCCAACGCTCGTCGTCGCTCGTACCGATGCGGAATCGGCCAAGCTCATCACCTCGGATGTGGACGAGCGCGACCGCCCCTTCATCATTCCGGACAGCCGGACGCCTGAAGGCTTCTACCGCCTGAAGGACGGAACGGGCCTCGCGCATTGCATCTCGCGCGGCCTCGCCTATGCCGAAGTCGCCGACATGCTCTGGTGGGAGACGTCGCATCCGGATCTCGGCGAAGCTCGCGAATTCGCCGAAGCGATTCACAAGAAGTTCCCGGGCAAGCTGCTCGCCTACAACTGCTCGCCCTCGTTCAACTGGCGCAGCAAGCTCGATGCGGCAACGATCGAGACCTATCAGCAGGAACTGGGCGCGATGGGCTACAAGTATCAGTTCGTGACGCTTGCCGGCTTCCACTCGCTGAATCTCTCCATGTACGAACTCGCGCTCGGCTACAAGGATCGCGGCATGGGCGCCTATTCCGAGCTTCAGCAGGCCGAGTTCGACCTTGAGGCCAAGGGCTATTCGGCGACGCGCCATCAGCGCGAAGTCGGCACCGGCTATTTCGACGCGGTGGCGGTCGCTCTCTCGGGCGGCGCCGCCTCGACGACCGCGATGAGCGAGTCGACCGAGAGCGCGCAGTTCAAGGGCAAGACCAAGCCGTCCGCCGTCGCCGCGGAATAGTCTCAGTCTCGCGGCAGACGAGAACAAGAATACCCGCATCCCCGGGTAAAACTCAGCCTTCCTGCCTCGTGCAGGAAGGCTTTTCTTTTGGGCGCCGGAAATGCGGCCTATTTGATTTAGGGCGTTGAAATGAGCTAGAGCAAAGGCGCTCGAAGCGTCATGCCCGGCCTTGAGCCGGGCATCCAGGCACTTGTCTCTCTGCTTTGGCATTTGTGCCTGGATGCGCGGGTCGAGCCCGCGCATGACGCCAACGATAATCCATTCGTCGCTCCCGCTGCGGCCATGCCTTTTACGGATATCCCATGTTTCCAAAGCCAGTGCCGCAATTGACGCCGAACACCTATGCCTATGAAACGCAGCCCATGGTGAAACCCACGGGCTTTCGCGAATATGACGCGCGCTGGCTCTTCGAAAAAGAAATCAATCTCATGGGCGTGCAGGCGCTGGGGCTCGGCATAGGCACGCTTCTGCACGACATGGGCGTTAGCCCTGAGATCGTCACCGGCCACGACTATCGTGCCTATTCCGCCTCGATCAAACACGCGCTGACGACCGGCCTGATGGCGGCCGGCTGCAAAGTGCATGATATAGGCCTCGCGCTTTCGCCTATGGCCTATTTCGCGCAATTCGCGCTCGACGTGCCGGCCGTCGCGATGGTCACGGCCTCGCATAATGACAATGGCTGGACCGGCGTCAAAATCGGCGCGCAGCGGCCGGTGACTTTCGGCCCCGACGAAATGAGCGCATTGAAAGAGATCGTGCTTGCCGGCAAGTTCCGTTATGCGGATGGCGGCGCCTATCGTTTCGTTGCAGATTTTCCGGCCCGCTATATGGCGGATCTGACCGATCGGCCGAAGATCGCGCGCAAGCTCAAAGTCGTCGCCGCCTGCGGCAATGGCACGGCCGGCGCCTTCGCGCCGCAGGTGCTGGCAAAGCTCGGCTGCGAGGTGATCCCGCTCGATACCGAGCTCGACTATAATTTCCCGCGCTACAATCCCAATCCCGAAGACCTGAAAATGCTGCATGCCATAGCCGACAAGGTGCGCGAGACGGGCGCCGACATCGGGCTTGGCTTCGACGGCGATGGCGATCGCTGCGGTGTCGTCGATGAGACGGGCGAAGAGATCTTCGCCGATAAGATCGGCGTCATGCTCGCGCGGGATTTGTCGAAGCTCCACCTGGGCGCGACTTTTGTCGTCGATGTGAAATCGACCGGGCTTTTTTCGACCGATCCGGTGCTGATCGAACGCGGCGCCAAGGCGGATTATTGGAAGACCGGGCATTCCTATATCAAGCGCCGCGTCACCGACCTCAAGGCGCTCGCGGGCTTCGAAAAATCCGGCCACTTCTTCTTCAACGCTCCGGTCGGACGCGGCTATGACGATGGGCTCGTAACCGCGATCCAGATCATCGAGATGCTCGACCGCAATCCGCAGAAATCGATGAGCGCGCTTTACGCCGATCTGCCGAAGACATGGGGATCGCCGACCATGTCGCCGCATTGCGCCGACGAGATTAAATATGACGTGGTCGAACGCGTGCTGGCGCGGTTCAAGGCCATGCAGGACAAGGCTGAACTTATCATCGGCCAAAAGATCCGCGATCTTGTCACGGTCAACGGCGTGCGCGTCACGGTTGAGGATGGAACCTGGGGGCTTGTGCGGGCCTCGTCCAACAAGCCGGAACTGGTTGTCGTCGTGGAGAGCCCGGTGTCGGAAGCCCGGATGCGCGAGATGTTCGCGGCCGTCGATAAAGTGCTGCGGGAAAATCCGGAAGTCGGCGCCTATAATCAGACGCTTTAGGATAAGGGATCGAACAAACGCAGCCATGCCGTCATTGCGAGGAGCAAAGCGACGAAGCAATCCAGCCAAGGACGAGGCAGCACCCTTGGATTGCTTCGCTACGCTCGCAATGACGATCAAGGCCTGATACGGGCGCTGATCCTAGCGGCTGCCGGAGGCCGCGCTATGGGATTGGACCTGACCGGCGACCTCGCCCATATATTTGGGATCGTCACCAAGTTTGACGGTGGGTTCGCACCTTGGCGCGCATGAATAGGACTGTTGATCCAGGCCGCGTTGAACCACGAGGGCATTGGTGCCGCCGATAACCTGGATCGTCGATTCAGCGACCGGATTTCCAGCCTCGTCCAAGGCGATGAAATTGGTTTGGCCGAAGCCTTTGCCGGTGACGATCATGACGCCGTTCTGCAAAGTGACGTCGGCGATGATCGGATTGCCGATCACGAGCGTCTTGGCATTGGCGGGGATTTTGACGATCCGGGCTTGATCGACCGTCACGACGATCTTGTCGGTATCGGCGAGAGTCGGGGAGCCGCATGCCAGCGCCAAGATAAGGGCGGCCTGAAATGGAAATGACTTTAATGCCAGCCAAGCTGCGAAACTTTGCGACAAACGCATGGCCTGCCTAATGCGGGACGTGGGATCTATGCGCAATAAAACCTAGAATAGTGAATGAAGTCTAAAGACGCGGGCCCGGCGCGCAGGTGAGAAAGTTTCGCAGCCCTGAGCCACAGGATGCTTTGGTCTTCGCGCATCGCTGGCGGGATGCTCTGCCGTAGCAACGGTTTGAGGCTGCCAATTCCTTTTGCATCGCGATAAGTAATAGCCAATATAAACTTATGTAATAAACACGGAAACCTGGTCTTAACGTGGGTCAATCAAGATTTTATCGCTCAATTCAGGATCGTTTAACCAAATAAAAGATAGTTAGCTGCCACGCTGATTTCATTCTTTGGATTAACGCGTTTGCAATCACCGGCCGATAGCTTTCACTTCATCCAGTCGACTTGACTATGAAGGGGGCTGGCCTTGGAGATTGGAATTAGGAGCAAACCAGATGAAGAATTTACTGTCGCGCTTTTCGCAGGATCAATCCGGCGCAACGGCCATTGAATATGGTCTGATCGCGGGTTTGATCGCCGTTGTGATTATCGCCACGATCACGACCGTCGGCAGCAATCTTTCGGCGAAGTTCAACGCCATCGCCAATAATCTTACCTAAGCTCCGGATTCTTTCCAGAGACTTGAGAGCAAGCCGATCTGTCGGAGCCTCCGTACCCGAGCGCTGTCATCTCGCAGCGCCGCGTATGGGGGCTTCAACGCATCTGGAAGCTTGATGCGCGGCATTGATCCGTAAAGGAACGGTCAACGAGTTTGGTTTACGTTCCAATAGGAATTGGCTTCTGCCGGCAGGCAATGCTTGAAGCCTTCGGGCCGAGCCCAAAATGGACCGACGGATGATCCTTGAAACGGCGACGCTGATATTTTTCCCCGGCCTTATGATTTTCGCGGCTTTTTCGGATCTGTTCACGATGACGATCTCGAATCGGGTCTCGATTGCTCTGGTCGTGATCTTCTGCGGGCTGGCTTACGCGAGTGGGATGCCGCTCGCCGAATTCGGCCTGCATCTGTCCTGCGGCTTTGCCGTGTTGATATGTACTTTCGCGCTTTTCGCTTTCGGCTGGATCGGAGGCGGCGACGCCAAGCTCTGCGCGGCGACGGCGCTTTGGGTCGGTTGGGACCATCTCGCCGACTACAGCCTGCTGACCGCGCTTCTTGGCGGCGGCCTTACGCTTTTCTTCCTTCAACTTCGTAAATGGCCTCTGCCGCAATGGCTCTACGCGCAACAATGGGTTGCGCGCTTGCATGATCGCGACAATGGTGTTCCCTACGGCATCGCGCTCGCTATCGCGGGGCTGATGATTTACCCGGATACCGGCATTTGGCTGAGCGCGGCGTCCTTACCGCAGGTCTAAGACCCGGCTTCCCCTGAGAAAAATCCAATTTTAGAGAATTGATTAACCTTAATTTGACCTTTGCATGGTCCAATTCCGTCCGCGTCAAATGAAGACGCGCGAAGGGATCGACCTTAAAAAATGAAAGTAGCTCGCTTTGCAGTTCTGGGTGTGGCTTTGGTGGCCGGTCTCGCCGCGGCCTACCTGGCCAGCAGCTCGAAACCGCCGGAAGCGCCGCCACCTCCGCCTGCTCCCACGGTTGCCACCGACGACGTGCTGGTCGCAGCGCGTGAGTTGACCTTCGGTACCGTTCTGACACCGGCGGACATGCGCTGGCAAAGCTGGCCGAAGGCCAATGTGCCTGAAGGCGTCATTCGCAAGAGCGCTTCGCCGGATGCGGTGAACGAGGTCAACAACTCCATGCTGCGCAGCAATTTCTCCGACGGCGAACCCTTCCGCCGCGAGCGTCTGGTAAAGGGCGGAAATTCGAATTTCATGGCGGCGATGCTGACGCCCGGCATGCGAGCGGTTTCCATCAACATAGAAGCCAGCGGTAACAATACGGCTGGCGGATTCATTCTGCCGAACGATCATGTCGACGTTCTTCACACGATCCATGACGACGCGACGGCGAAAGCCGGCGGCGACGGCTATGTCACCGAGCCCATTCTGACGAACATAAGGGTGCTCGCCATCGGCCAGACGGTTCAGGAAAAAAACAACGAGCGCGTCGTCTCGGGCACGAGCGCGACGCTCGAAGTCACGCCGAGGCAGGCGTCGATTCTCATCCTGGCGCAGCGCATCGGTCAATTGTCGCTGATCCTCCGCAGCATGGCCGATTCCAATAACGAGAGCGAAACCACCGGACGGCCCGAACAGCCTGTCAAGACGATCGTCAAATACGGCGTCGCATTGCAGGTTCAATCGCACTGAAAAAGAATTTGGATCGGATCAAGCATCATGCTTCTGGGGGACGGAAAGAAAATGACGGTTCCGGCTCTTTTGCTGGGCCTTGGGGTGAGCCTCTTCGTTGGCGTGATGGCTAGTCCCATCCAGGCGGCAGTGAGTTCCGACACGCAACAGGTCATAGGCGGCGTTCTGACGCGCCGCATTTCCATGGGTGTCGGCAAGTCGATCATCGTCGATCTTCCGCGCGAGGCATCTGAAATCTTCATCGGCAATCCGAAGGTTGCAAATGCCGTCGTGCGCTCGGCCCGCAAGCTTTATGTCATCGGAATGGAGAACGGGCAGACGACGGTCTTTGCGCTCGATCACGAGGGCCATCAGATCGCCGTGCTGGAATTGAGCATCGGCCGCGACACAGGCGAGTTGCAGCAGATCATTAAGGCCGCCTTGCCCGGCGCCAACGTTACGGCGCGCACGATCAATGACACGATCGTTTTGACCGGCGAAGTCGATTCGGCCGAGGACGCGCAACGCATCGGAGACATCGCGCAAGGTTTCGCCAAGCAGGCCAATGGAGCCGCGGGCGGGGGCGGGGAAGGCATGGTCATCAATTCGCTCGTCATCCGCGGCCGCACCCAGGTCATGCTGAAAGTGACCGTCGCGGAGGTCCAGCGCAATGTCGCAAAGCAGCTCGGCCTGACGAGCAGCAATATCTCCGGCAGTTGGGGCGCGTTCACGCAAGCCAATCCATTCGCGATCAACGGGCCTTTGAGCAGCGTCGTACCCAATGGAAGTGTTAATGCGGTCACGACGCAGCTCGCGCTGAGCAATCCGGCGGGAACGCTCGCGGCAAACATCCAAGCTTTCGAGCGCTACGGCGTCACGCGCGTTCTAGCGGAGCCTACCGTGGCGGCGGTTTCCGGCGAGAGCGCGACCTTCATGGTCGGAGGCCAGTTCCCGATCCCCGGGCCGGCCGTTGCCTGTTCCGGCACGACGTCGTCCTCGACCAGCAATCAGGCTTTTTGTTCGGGCGGCGCGATCTATCAGAATTTTGGCGTGGCCCTGAATTTCACGCCCATCGTTCTTGCCGAAGGCCGTATCCTTCTGCATCTCGCGACCGAGGTGACGGATGTCGACTTCTCAAGGACCGTCGTTATCCAGGGCGTGCCGGTACCCAGTCTGCTCACGCGTAAGAATTCCACGAGCGTCGAGTTGCCGTCCGGCGGTTCGATCGCCTCGGCAGGGCTTTTGCAGAACCAGACGGCGCAAGTCATCAATGGGCTTCCGGGTCTCATGAATGTGCCGATTCTCGGCACGCTGTTTCGCTCGCGCGATTATCAGCGGCAGGAAACCGAGCTCATGATCATCGTCACGCCCTATATCGTGAAGCCGGTGGCCGCCAGTGAATTGCCAAGGCCAGACGACGGCTTTGCCGATGCCAGCGATCCGCAAACGGTTCTGCTCGGACGGATCAACAAGCTCTATGCCTCGCCCACGAATCCGCAGGCGGTTCAAAATTATAAGGGACGTATCGGTTTCATCCAGGATTGAGGCAAAACCGCCTCCGCCGAAGCACTTCCGCAGGACAATGATTCATGATGCCGGTATCTAAACAAAAGGCGCAGCGGGGCATGCCGAACTTCTTTCTCCCGCAAGGCGTCGTGATCTTGGGCTTGAGCCTCGGCCTTTGCGCCTGCAACACCGTCGATCGCATGGAAACATCGTCGATCCCGATGGACGACTATCGCGTGAGGCATCCGATCACTCTGTCGGAAACGTCGCGAGTGATCGATATTTTCCCGGCGGGCGGCACCAGTTATCTCGATCCGCAAAGCGCCAGCAAGCTTGTAGAATTCGGACATCTCTACCGGCAAGTGGGAGAGGGACCCATTTTGGTTCTTTATCCCGTAGGCTCGGGCATTCCGGGCCGTGTCCCGCTTGATGCGATCCGCCAGGCGCTCGCAGTTGGCGGCGTGCGCACGACCATTAAAACCGGCAGCTATCCCGTCGCCCATCCGGAATTGGCCTCGCCTATTCGGCTGAGCTTCACGGGCATCAAGGCAAAAGTCGCGACGCCCTGCGGAGAGTGGCCGAGCGACCTTGCCTCCGGCAGCACGATCGAGGGCTGGGATAACAAGCCTTATTGGAATTACGGCTGCGCCTATCAGTCCGCCCTTGCGGCTCAGGTGGCCGACCCGCGCGATCTCGTCGAGCCGCGCGGCGAAACGCCGGTGGATACTTTGATCAAAGCGCGCGGGATCGAAACCATTCGAAAGGGTACCGACCCAAGCACGGCATGGACGACCAAGGGCACCGGCATCAGCAGCGTGGGAGGCCAGTGATGAAAGCGTCTGCTTTCGACGTCGAGCAGATCGCGCCGGTTCCGCGTATCTCGGTCCAGGCCTTTTGCGAAACGCCTGACGTCGCACAAACCATCAACGATGCGATTACCGATCGCCGCATGGAAAAGGCCCATGTGAAGGTTCACATGGGTGGATTGCCGGCTGCGATCGAGGCCTATCGCACGGCGCCCACGCCCAATGTGATCGTGATCGAAACCGCTTCGGGCCGGGACGAATTGATTGCCAATCTGGAAGGCCTCGCCGAATTTTGCGATGCCGGAACCAAGGTTGTCGTTCTCGGCCGGATGAACGATATCCTTCTTTATCGCGATCTGATGGCGCGCGGCGTCAGCGAATATCTTGTCGCGCCCTTTGCTATCCTCGATTTCATCCGCACGATCTCCGGGCTCTATTCGCATTCGGGCGGCGATCCCCTCGGCAAGATCATCGCCGTGGTCGGCGCCAAGGGAGGCGTCGGCGCCTCGACGATCGCTCACAACATCGCCTGGTCGATTGCCCGCGACCTTGAAATCCAAACCGTGATCGTCGATATGGATCTGGGCTTCGGCACGGCTGGTCTCGACTTCAATCAGGCCCCGCCGCAGGGCATCGCCGAAGCGGTCTTCGCCCCGGACCGCGTCGATTCCAATCTCA
>JAATEW010000417.1 GCA_015655535.1 Hyphomicrobiales bacterium
CGAAGCACGAGGGATTTTGAATAAGAACCGACACTCCCTCTTAGGTGAGGGAGCATATCGAGCATGGCTCACTTCTTCTTCGCGGCAGGCTTCGCGGCGGCGGCTGCAGGCGCAGCGGCGACCTTCGGAGCGGCCTTGCCGCCCTTGCCACCTTTGGCCTTCGCGGCGGCGGCAGCGGCGGCGGCCGGATCTTCCGCAACAACCACGGGCGGCACAATCGTCGCTATCGTGAAATCGCGCTCGGCCGACATCAGCTTGCAGCCTTCCGGCAAGGGAATGCTCGAAATGCGCATCGATTCGGCGACGTCGAGCGTCGCGAGATCGGCGATGATCGCATCTGGAATATTATCGGCCGGCACCCGCATATCGAGATCGTGGCGCACGATGTTCAGCGTGCCGCCTTTCTTGATGCCGGGGCAGGTCTCCTGATTGATGTAGTGCAGCGGCACATGCACGCGCAGGCTGGCGCCCGGCTTCAACCGCAGGAAATCGACATGCAGCGGTTGATCCTTGACCGGATCGAGCTGATAGTCGCGCGGAATCACGCGCTGTTTCTTGCCATCGACGTCGATTTCAAAAATCGTCGTGAGGAAGTGTCCGGCATAGATCAGCTTATTCACTTCGCGGTAATCGAGCGCGATCGGCTCGGCGGCATCGCCGCCGCCATATATGACGCCTGGAATGCGGCCCCCACGGCGAACGCTACGGGCGGCCCCCTTGCCTATCCCGTCGCGCACCGCGGCCGCAAGCATTTTCGTCTCAGCCATGGTGGTGTCCTTTAGATTGAATATGGCCGCACTATGCGGCCGGCCGGTTCTTGCCTCCAGGGGTGTCGGAGAAACCGGTGCGCATCTCTATAAACGGGCTGGCGGCACGGCGCAACGGCGAGCGTCGCCGATGGGAGGCAGGTCGCGCCGCTGTTGGGAGCCCAAACCTGGTTAAGCGGAGCAGCACGGAACAAGGCCGCGAATCCAGTTTGGCTACGTCTCGCTATACCACAGCCAAGACAAGGGCCTGGGCCTTCTTCGCAATCGCAAACTCTCGTGAGGGAACCGTCAGTGCATTCGACGGTTAGCCTGACGATTTGCCGATGAGGAGACCCGAATGGTAGAGAACAGGAAGACTTCTGCTCGCGGATTTGCGTCGATGAACGCGGAGAAACAACGCGAAATCGCCCGCAAAGGTGGACGCAGCGTTCCAAACGAGAAACGAAGCTTTTCGCAGAATCATCAATTGGCGTCGGAGGCCGGCCGTAAAGGCGGTCATTCCTCGCATGGAAGCCGCCGCGCACCGACTACGGAAGACGCCGCCACTACACCCAATCCAACCGAAGTCTAGACGCAGATATGCGGCCGGTGGCGTGCTAGAAGCGCCACCGGCGCTATCACTATGCTAGGCGAGCTAATGAAAAAGCTTACGCCTCTTCGACAGCCTTGCGCGCGACGCCATGCGATGCGTGCCCGCCTTTACGGCCGGCTTCCGAAGCAAGCGTATGATTTTGAGAAAAGCTGCGTTTCGTCGGGCTCACACTTTGCCCGCCCTTGCGGCCGGCTTGCGCTGCCAACTCGGGATTTTGCGAAAAACTGCGCTTCTCATGGGGCACGCTTTCGCCCCCCTTGCGCGCGATCGCGCGCTGCTTTTCTGGATCCATCGAAGCGAAGCCTCGACTTGATCTGACCTTTTTGACCGTATCCATCGTAATGCCTTGCCTCAGCAGAGAGCTACCTAAGAGGATAACGAAAAGGTCAAGCGAAGGTTCCAGATTTAAAGTCAGGGCAAAGCCGGGCAAGATCCACAATATATACGGTAAAATGGCACCGCTTTCGGTTAGAACAGGTCTTACAACAAATAATATACGTATTTATACTTACAATACAAACCACTTCATCAACTTGAGTGATCATATACGGGTTTATGGAATACATAGGAAGGATTTATGCTAAGCCGGCTAAACTCATGCGCCATTATTTTAGTGCAGTAAATTGGATTATATTCTGTCCGGCCGATCGAAGCTTGAACTCTACCGAATAGCTCCCTCCTAGTTTCCTACTGACGGCCAGCCCTTCGTCTAAGTCTCGTCTCCGCCTTTGGTGATTTGGATCAAGGCACCGCCAGCTATTTCGGAAGAGTCTCAAAATAGGTGTCCGCGCCATCGGCCGAAAGGCCGGCGCGTTTCGTTTCATGATTCCATCGAACGCAAAGAGGCCAAAGGAACTCCGCTTCAAGCGCCACGTTAAGCCGTCAATCGATGGCACCTACATCATCCTGTAACGTGCAAGCATCATCCTGTAACGTGCAAGGCCGAACCTGCATGAATGAAGTGACAGAGAAAACCGCCGTGGCCATCAGCACTCTGTTCATGCTTCGACGCGTTTCAGGTCATGGCCTGTCAAGCAGCCGCAATTCGATCCTCATCCCCACACTCAAGGAGTTGGAATATGCAGATGACAAAGCCTATTGAGGAAGCCACACAGGATTTCGCCGCCGATCTCGCCGCGCTGCGTGAAGACATCACCAAACTGACGCAATCCGTCACCGACCTCGTACGGTCGCAAGCAACCTCCACCGCCGATTCCATGCTGGGCGCTATCGATTCCACCCGCCGGAAAATTTCGGACACGGCCGCCGACGCCCAGGACCGCGTCAGTGCCATCAGCTCGGATCTCGAAAGCACGATCGAGCGCAATCCTCTGACCGCCATTTTCGTCGCGATCGGTGCCGGCATTCTGGTTGGACTGTTGAGCCGCACGCGCAAATGAACTTTGGACTTCGGGGGCTCGTCCAGCAGTCAATCATTCTCCCGCTGCAACGCAAAGGCGCCCGTCTTCTGATGAAGGCGGCGCTTTTTCTCGTTGCGCTCGTTGCTTTGCTGGTTGTCGCAATCTTTCTGACGGCGGCCTTCTTCATCTGGATCGATCAGCTCGCTGGTCCGCTGATCGCCGCTCTCGCGGTCGCCAGTCTCTATCTTCTCATCGCTGTCAGCGCGCTTTTATACGCCGTCCACGGCGGCAAAGAGAAACCCCACGGCGCATCGAAACAGGCCAAGACGGACAGCGCCAAAAATCTGCGTCAAGAAAGTCCAAGCCAGGAAAATGTGCGGCAAGAGGAAGACCGGGCCGAGGTCATCTCAGAGGCCGTCGCGCCCTATGTCGAAATTCTTCGCGCGCTTGGTTGGAAACAGGAAGAAATGGCGCTTCTCGCCGGCGCCGAATTGGCGAAAACCCTGCCACCTCTGACGCTCGTCGGATTTGCAATCATCTGCGGCTTTTTAATCGGCCGTATGGCCAATCTGAAATTGCCTCTCGATTGGGCGGGGAAAAGATCGGCATAAAAAACCTCCGGGCCGATACCCGGAGGTTTATCTCTTTCGCGAGAAAGATTTCAGCCAGATCAGACCAGCGCGTCACGCGCTTCCGGCTCGTCCTTGCGATGCGATTTCCGATCGAAGAACAAAGCCTGGCTGATCACCGCTTTCAGACTGTCGACACCGAAAGGCTTGGTGATGAGGAAGGCCGGCTCCGGCGGAGTGCCCGTCAGGAAACGCTCCGGATAGGCCGTAATGAAAATCACCGGCACGGAAAAGCTGGCAAGGATCTGATTGACCGCTTCAAGCCCGGAGCTTCCATCGGCAAGCTGGATGTCGGCGAGGATCAGGCCCGGCCTGATGTCCTTGACGGCTTCGACCGCCTCGCGATGCGTCCGCGCGACATTGACGACCTTATGACCCAATTCTTCGACCAGCGTTTGCAGATCGAGCGCGATGAAAGGCTCATCTTCGATGATCAAGACATCGGTGCGAATTTGCGTGGCGATTTCCTTGCCCGCGGTATCGATGAGCGCGGTGGCTTCCGCCGGCGTGCAATCGAGCGCGCGTGCAACCTCGTCGGTCTCGAAGCCTTCGAGCGAACTCAAGAGAAACGCGATTCGCGGCCGCAGCGAAATCGCTTCGAGACTGCGCCGCGCGCCTTCTTCGTCCTTGGAAAATTCAATCTGATCGGTATGATTGTTGAGAGAAACCGAGCCCCAAACCTTCAGGAACATGTTATAGAGCGTCGTCCTGACATCGGCTGTCGCAGTGAAAGCCGATGAGTCCGCGACAATGGCCTCCAACGTGGCAAGGACATAGGCATCACCGCCCGTTTGATCTCCTGTGAGAGCCCGCGAAAAGCGGCGTAGATAAGGAATATGCGCGGAAATGGCCTGGGAAATCGACATGGGCTACATATACCCCTTATGGTTCGACCTATGTACTTAGCTTGGCACGAAAATTCAGCAAAACGAAATTGGTTCCCTTTGCTGGAACTTTCGCGGGACAAATTCGTTTGAGCACAGTTGTTTAGAATTTTCTGAATGATTGGTTTTTCTTCTGCTCCGGGGATTCGGTGCGGGGCGTAGCGTAACTGCACGGGGTCTTGGAGGATCGATGGAAGAAAAAACGAAGGCGAGCAAGGGGGCCTCCGTGGCAAAAGCGGGAACAGTAAGTGGCCAATCTTCAGCGCTGAAAACCAAAACCCATTGGGATCAACAGGCAGCGGGCCATCCAGTCGAACCTCCCTCGGCACAGGTCTGCCAAGACAATTCTCCCGGTAGCGATCCTCTTTCGCGTATTCCCGCGTCGGTACGCGCCAGGAAACCCGCTGAAAAGCAAGCCATCGGTGAACAAATTGGGCGGCAATTACGCAGCGTTTACAACGATGTGTTGGCCCAGCCCGTCCCCGACCGCTTTCTCGACCTCTTGAGGGAACTCGAAAAGGACCCCAAGTGACAGGTGTGCCGACAGAAACCGCATCCACGACCAGCGCGCAAATGAAGGCGGATCTCATTGCCGTCATTCCGAACCTGCGTGCTTTCGCGGTTTCGTTATGCGGCAATCCGGATCGTGCCGACGATCTCGTGCAGGAGACGCTCGTCAAGGCCTGGAGCAATCTCGGCTCCTTCGTCGAGGGCACCAATCTGCCGGCCTGGCTCTTCACGATCCTGCGCAATATCTATTATTCGGAATATCGCAAGAGACGGCGTGAGGTCGCCGATTCCGACGGCGCGATCGCAGCCAAACTTGCAACCGCTCCGGCGCAGAACGGACATATGGATCTTCTGGATTTCCGCGCGGCCCTGCAGCAATTGCCGACCGACCAGCGCGAAGCCTTGATCCTGATCGGTGCTTCCGGGCTTTCCTACGAAGAAGCCGCGCAGATTTGCGGCTGCGCCGTCGGCACGATGAAAAGCCGCGTCAACCGCGCCCGCAATCGTCTATCCGAACTTCTGTCGATTCATTCGAGCAGCGAGATCGGTCAGCAGGATGATTGGTCATCGGTCGAATCGGCGCTTTTAAGCCAGCGCTATTCGCAAGCCGGCAGCGATTGAGCGGGCAGTAGTCACTGGCCGTCATGGCCGGGCTTGTCCCGGCCATCCACGCCAGGACATTGCGACAACAATTCCGAGGAAGTAGCGCTATCTTCATGTGGATGCCCGGCACAAGGCGGGGCATGACGCGGTGGAAGTGAGGCCGCTAATTTCATTGCGCGCGCGTTAAACCGGACGGCCTCGGATCAAGTCCGCGTGACAATCCCCTAGGCTCCACCCTTCAACCGCGTGCAAAGTGCCTCGAGCTGATCGAGCGAATTGAAGCGGATCCGCACTTCGCCCTTCTCGCCCTTATGGCTAATCGCAACAAAAAGCCCGAGATCGTCGGAGAGGCTCTTTTCAAGTGCCCGCGTATCGGCATCTTTTTCTTTTACCACGGGCGCGCCGGCCGTATTGCGCGCAGGCACGGCCGCCTGCGCCTCTTTCTGTCCGATCCGCTCGACATCGCGGACCGACAGGCCTTGGCTTGAAATTTTTTCGGCCAAAGCATCGGGATCTGCGACCGCCAAAAGCCCGCGGGCATGACCGGCCGACAGCTTGCCTTCGGCTAAAAACACTTTCGTCTTTTCGGGCAGTTTCAAAAGCCGCAGCATATTGGCGACATGACTGCGGCTTTTACCGATGACCTTGGCGAAATCGCCTTGCGAATAATTGAATTCGCTGCCGAGCCGCTCATAGCCCAGAGCTTCGTCGAGCGCGTTGAGATCGGCGCGCTGCACATTTTCGATGATCGCGATTTCGAGCGCCTGCTTGTCATCGGCCTCGATGGTCAGGATCGGCACTTCATGCAGGCCCGCGCGCTGCGCCGCGCGCCAGCGCCTCTCACCCGCGATGATCTCATAGGCATCGGCGACACCCGGCACGGTGCGCGCGAGGATCGGCTGAATTATCCCTTTGGCCGCGATCGAATCCGCCAATTCCTGCAATTCGGCTTCGCCGAATTGATGGCGCGGATTGCGCGGATTGGGACGCAAAAATTCGATCGGGATTTTCTTTTGGCCGCGCGAACGCTGCACCGCGCCCGTCTCCTCGCCGGATTCGCCGATCAAAGCGGCCAATCCGCGGCCGAGCCGGGGGCGCGTTTCTTCTGCCATGGCCGAGGGTTTCATAGATTTATCCGTTGTTGAAGGGTTGTGGATCGGGCTGGGCTCAGAGCCCCAGCCATTTGTGTAGGGTCTCATGCGGCACGCAGGAGCCTTTCACGCTGGATCACTTCGGACGCTAATTTCAGATAGGCTTGGCTGCCGCTGCATTTCAAATCATAGAGCAACACCGGCTTGCCATGTGATGGCGCTTCCGAAATCCGCACATTGCGCGGAATAATCGTCTGGTAGACTTTCTCGCCCATGAAGCTTCGGACATCCGCTTCGACCTGATTGGCAAGATTATTTCTGGGATCGAACATCGTCAAAACAATCCCATGGATCGTTAAAGCTTGATTCAATGTTGATCTGACTTGTTCAACTGTCGAGAGGAGCTGTGATAAACCTTCGAGCGCGAAGAATTCGCATTGTAGCGGCACGAGAACGCTTTGGCTCGCGGCCAGCGCATTGATCGTGAGCAGGTTGAGCGAGGGCGGGCAATCGATCAGCACATAGGTCAGCCGCTCGGCCTCCGGCCGCTCGCGCTGTCCTTCTTCCAGACGCTGGATCGCCGTCCTCAGGCGGAAGGAGCGATCTCTCTGAGAAGCGATCTCCATCTCGACACCGAGCAGATCTAATGTCGATGGCGCGATGGAGAGCCGCGGCACAGCCGTCGGCAGGGTCACAGCATCGAGCGTTTCCTCGCCCAGCATGACGTCATAGGTCGAGAGCCTGCGGTCGCGCCGGTTGATGCCGAGACCTGTCGAGGCATTGCCTTGCGGATCGAGATCGACAATGAGGACGCGCTCTCCGATCGCGGCCAAGGCCGTGCCAAGGTTGATCGCGGTCGTCGTTTTGCCGACGCCGCCCTTCTGATTGGCGAGAACAAGAACGCGCAGCGCGGGCGATAGAGACACGTTCGATCCTCAAGGGCAGAACTAAGGTCTTGATTTCACTCGAACCATCGCGAGCCAAGACCCAGGCGACACCAAACTGGGCCTTTCATTAAGCGTGAATCTATCGTTGAGACGCGAGTCGGTCAATTGACCGGAGGCCTTTTCGCCCTGCGGAAAAACCCCAATCGCGCCTTTTTCCAAAAGCTTTTCTGCATAAAGCACGAGTTGCGGCAGCGGGGCCAAGGCGCGGGAAGTGACGGCCTCGATGGGTTCATCGAAGTGCTCAAACAAAGCTTCGATGCGCTCCGTGTGGATTTCGACCGGCGCGCCTGTTTCACGTGAAACATCCCGGAGAAACGCGCATTTGCGCTGGTCGCTTTCGACGAGGTGGATTTCGGTGCCTGGCACTTCCGCCAAACGGATCGCGATGACGAGGCCCGGAAAGCCGGCGCCCGAGCCGAGATCCATCCAAAGCTTTGCATCCGGGGCAGCTTCGAAGACTTGAAGCGAATCGGCGAAATGCCGCGTCCAAATCTGGTCGAGCGTCGAAGGAGCGACGAGATTGATGGTGCGCTGCCATTTGCGCAAAAGCGCCGCGTAGATTTCAAAGCGCGAGATGGTTTCCGGTGCGAGGCCGAAAGTCCGCAACGCTTCCGGGCCATCAGAATTAGGGTAGCGGCTTCCTTTGGCTGAAGTCATGACGCACCTAGCCTTCTCACCCTGAGGTGCGAGCAAAGCGAGCCTCGAAGGGCGAGGAGGCCACGGCTCAATTGAATAACTGTCGCCCTCGCCCACGCAAACCCGGCTTGCCGGGCTTGCGCCTCTCCAATGCCGGCAATAGCCGCCTTGGGTGACGCTTGCTTTGCGATCTCGCTGTTGCGATAGATCGCCAGATGCAAGCTTCTCAGGGTGAGGGCTTGAGTTTTTTGCACACCCGATCTCATCGGATCACGGCGCGATACGCCGGACCTGCGAAGCCAGCAGCGTCAAGGCCGCTGGCGTAATGCCTTCGATCCGGCCGGCCTGACCCATGGTGCCCGGCCGCACAGCTTCGAGCCGCGCCCGAACCTCGTTCGAGAGTCCGGGCAGGCGGCGGTAATCGAGGTCTATCGGGATCGCGAGGCTCTCGTCGCGCCGGAAGGCCGCGATATCCTCTGCCTGGCGGTCGAGATAGACGGCGTATTTCGCATCGATCTCGATCTGCGCCATGGTCTTGGGCTCGATGGCGCCCAACTCCGGCCAGACTCTTTGCAGCGCTTCAGCGTCGATATCCGGAAAGGACAGAAGCTCGAAGGCATTGCGGCGGAGCCCATCCTGATTAAGGCGCAGACCCTGCCGCGCAGCCTCGTTCGGGCTGAGGCTCAAGGCGTCGAGCTGCCTGCGGGCGCTATCGAGCGCGGTGCGCTTGGCCTCGAAAGCGCGGCCGCGATCGCTGCCGACACAGCCAATCCTCTCGCCCTTCGCCGACAATCTCTGATCGGCATTATCGGCCCTGAGCGTCAGGCGATATTCGGCCCGCGAGGTGAACATACGATAGGGCTCGGTGACGCCGCGCGTCACAAGATCATCGACCATGACGCCGAGATAGGCCTCCGAGCGGTCAAAAGAGATCGGCTTCCCGCCGCCGGCCTGTGCCGCAGCATTGAGCCCGGCGAGCAGTCCTTGTGCGCCGGCCTCTTCATAACCCGTCGTGCCATTGATCTGCCCCGCCAGAAACAGGCCCGCGACCTGCTTCGTTTCCAGGCTCGGCTTCAACGCACGGGGATCAATGTAATCATATTCGATCGCATAGCCCGGCCGCAGGATCTTCACCGCGGCAAGACCCGGAATGGTGCGCAAAAAAGCGTCCTGGACCTCCTCCGGCAGAGAGGTCGAGATCCCGTTCGGATAGATGGTCGAATCGTCGAGCCCTTCCGGCTCCAGAAAGATCTGATGCGAGTCCCGCTCGGCGAAACGCACGACCTTATCTTCGATCGACGGGCAATAGCGCGGGCCGCGCCCGGAGATCGCGCCGGAATAGACGGCCGACTTACCGATATTCTCGCGGATGATCTGATGGCCCGCTTCGGTTGTCTGGGTGATGAAACAATCCACTTGGCGATTGCGGATCTCGCCGGTCAAAAACGAAAAGGGCTCCGGCTCCGGGTCGCCCGACTGGCGCTCGAGAGCCGGCCAATCGATGGTCCGGCCGTCAAGGCGCGGCGGCGTTCCTGTCTTGAGACGGCCGAGCGCGAATCCTTGCGCAAGAAGGCTTTCGGAAAGCTTCGTCGCGGCATTCTCGCCGACACGGCCGGCCGGCACGCGCTTGTCGCCAATATGGATCAGGCCGCGCAGAAATGTGCCGGTGGTGAGCACTAGAGCCGCGCAGACGATCTCGCGCCCGTCGAGCAGATCAAGACCTGCGATCCGTCCGGCCTCAATGCGAAGATCGGCGGCTTCCCCTGCGATCAACGAAAGATGGGGCGTCTCCACGAGCGCGGCCTGCATGGCAGCAGCATAGAGTTTTCGATCGGCCTGCGCGCGCGGCCCGCGCACGGCAGGCCCTTTGGTCTGGTTCAGAACACGGAACTGAATCCCGGCCGCATCGGCGACGCGGCCCATGAGCCCGTCGAGCGCGTCGATCTCGCGAACGAGATGGCCCTTGCCCAGACCGCCTATGGCGGGATTGCAGGACATGGCGCCGATCGTCGCGATGCTTTGTGTGACAAGCGCCGTGCGCGCGCCCATGCGCGCGGCAGCCGCCGCAGCTTCACAGCCGGCGTGCCCACCCCCCACAACGACGACATCAAAAGACAAGACCATCTAAATCCCGATGTTTCACGTGAAACAGGTGTTGTCATTGCGAGGAACGGAGTGACGAAGCAATCCAGGAAAAGACTTACGTCGGGCATTACTGGATTGCTTCGCTACGCTCGCAATGACGGCGGCGGCGAGTGTCTATTTCCCCACGCAAAAGCGCGAGAAGATTTCGCCCAAAACATCTTCCACGTCTACCCCGCCGACGAGGCTTTCGAGCGCGCGGGTCACAAGACGCAGATCTTCCGCCAAAAACTCAATCGGACGGTTAAAATCGGTGAGAATTCGCTCCAGTGCCGCTGCCGCTGTCCGGAAAGCCTGCCGGTGGCGTTCCCGCGTGATGAGACCCGCCTCGCCATTGAGAGTCGCGGTTTTCGCAAAAGCACCCAGGCGGGAAATGAGCTGATCGAGGTTCTCGCCGGTGGCTGCTGAAAGCCACAAGCCTTCCATGCCCTTCCCTTGAGGAGGCTGCACAGCGGCCGTCTCGAAGGGCGAGGGGAGAGGCTCCTCCATCCTTCGAGACGCGAGCTTTGCTCGCTCCTCAGGATGAGGATCGTGGTCCGAACCGCTTCGAAAACTAAGATCAGCCTTAGTCCATATGGGCCAAACCTCCGCTTCCGACAGGCTAGCGTACGGGGAA
>JAATEW010000036.1 GCA_015655535.1 Hyphomicrobiales bacterium
CCTTATGGGAGTCTGTCCGGGAGCTCTCACGGTCACCGTCATGTTGATGCCGAATTCGGCGGAGCTCGGCGCGCCGGTATTGGGAAAAGTCAGCGAGCCGCCCGAAGCGGCCGCCATCGTATTGACCGGTCTGAATTGCGCCAATAGAGCGGGAGTCAAGCCGAGTATCACGCTTGGACCGCAAGAGGACAGGACGCATTGACTGGGCTGAGGCCCGTTTACCGACGAGCCCTGGACCGGGGCGCCCCCGGTATTCACGCTGCTGAGCGATTGACCATTCGCCGCAACGACGTAGCCCGCCGTCGTGCCGGGTACGACGGCCTGGCCGAGTATGCTGCCATAGGTGGCCGTCGCGCCGTTCGTGCCGGTCGCCTGACTGACCATAGTACCGGCACCGAAAATGCCATAGACGCCGCCGAACACGCCGGGAATGGACTGAAGGGGGAGCGACGTGTCGTAGGTTTTGGTCCCGTCGGTATGTTGGTAGACGGCATTCATAGTGAAAGTCGATGGCGCACCCGCCGCTGTCGTTGCATTCAGGGTGACGCCGGACGTGCTCGTCAAGTCCGGATAAAATGTGAGCGACGACGCACCGACGAAATTGCCGACGAAAGTGTTGGTGGCAGCGTTGTCGCCATATTTATAGACCACCCCCGTCGGCAAATTATCCGCGCTTGCCGGTACAGTGCCAAAAGCACTTGCGGAATAGGCCGCGTTGAAAAGATTTGAACCCGTGTCGAACAAATAAGACCGTTGCGCCCCGCCGCCGATGCCGACGTTGATGATGAGGCGGACGCCTTGGGAACTCTCGACCAATTGCAGCGGGATATCGACCGATTGCGCTATCGCATCCGGCGCAGCGAAAGAGCTGAACGCAAGGGCGAGCATTGCGCCTTTTGCAACTGCAACATGACTCATAACGCAACCCGATTTAGCCCCGCTTCTCCATCCATGCCGCGACAAGATCGGGCTGGGTGACTCTGAAATTCCAGCGAGGGCAACGCTTAATAATCTTTGCCCATATAACGCCGGCATGACGGCGCCAAGTGGCTCCGCCAACTTGATAGCCGCGCAAAGGCCGGCAATATCGAGAAAAACGCGACTGTGCCATAAGGGCAACTATCGCGAAGCTATTTGCCCAGGATCGCGATCGCAGGTTCCCGCCCGATCTGCCGCGCCAATTGCTTCAATCGGTTCATCAGCCGGTCGCCGGCGAGATCGGCGAGATCGCCAGGCAACGTCAAAACGAGCTTCGTCTTCTGACAAGCGAGAGGCGTGCGCGGCAAGACGCCAGGCATCGCCGCCGAGATGATAAAGGCGACGCGCGCGGCAGCGCCGAAAATGCGGGCCCGGTCGAGCATGCGCGCCGAGACGAGGGAGCGCAATTGCGGGCTGATGTCTTCTTCCGCGCTCAAATGCCGGTAGGAAGTGGCGAGCGCCAGAAAGGCGCGCGCCGCATGATCGATCCCCATGAAGGAGGCATTGGCCACCATGTTGAGGCTTTGCTCGCCGCGATAATCCGGATGCGCGCGCCAATTGACGTCGGCGAGAAGCGATGCCGCGTGGCGCAGGCGCTTTTCTTCCGGTGTCTCTTCGAGATGCGTCGACTTCATGAAATGATCGGTCCAGACGCAGAGCTCTTCGCCCGCAGCCGGTGCGCGCGACAAGAGGTCGTTCAATTCGCGCGCGGTGACGAGCAAAGGATCGAGACGCCGCTGTGCCTCGTCGAGCTTTTCGTAAATAAGGCCTTCGCGCACGCCGGCGGTCGAAATGACGATCTCGCTCGGATGCGCGATCTGAATGATCTCTTCGAGAACGACGGCGCCATAGGCGAGCAGCGGCCGCCGCGCCGCATTGACGGAGGCGATGGAGTTCAAAGCCTCGGTGTTGACGCGCTCGACGAGGCCCGCGAAAGCCGCCGCGTCCTGGGCGGGAATGACATAGCCATGCATGACCGGCAAAGGATAGTTGCGCTGGTGCATGTGAAGCTTGGCAAGCGCGCGCCAAGTGCCGCCGACGGCATAGAAGGTGCGGCCCTGAAGCTTTTCGAGAATCTTGCAGCGCGATAGCGCATCGCGCACGATCTTCACAGCGGCGCGGGGCGAACGCTCGGAGGCGTCCATCAAAGCAAGACCGCCCAGCGGCAGGGTCGCGCCCTTGCCGAGATGCGCGACTTTCACATCGATCAATTCGAGCGAGCCGCCGCCGAGATCGCCGACAATACCGTTCGGCTTATAAATTCCCGAGATGACACCCAGCGCCGAAAGCTGCGCTTCGCGCTCGCCCGAAAGAAGCGCGATCGGCGCACCGATCGCCTCCTCCGCGGCCTTCACAAACTCCGGTCCGTTCGAGGCATCCCGCGCGGCCGCGGTCGCGACGACATAGACGTCGTTTGCTCCCATCAAATCGATGAGAACGCGAAAACGCCGCAGCGCCGTCAGCGCCTTTTCCATCCCCGACTTCGGCAATTTGCCGGTGGTCAGAACGCCGTGACCGAGCGCGCAAAGGGATTTTTCGTTGAAGATCTGATTCGGCGAGCGCGACGGGCCCTCATAGGCGACCAATCGCACCGAGTTCGATCCTATGTCGACGATGGCAAGTGGACGACGGGCCGCGGGCAGGCGCGCCGACAAAGCGTCTGAAACCTGCATCGATGGTTCAGCGGGCTTCCAAACGTTTGAGGAGCGTCTTGGGACTAGATTCCTTAAGGGATTTCCCACGGCCGGACAGACTCGGATTTGTCATGAAGTAAGAATGGGCGTTGAAAGGCTCTTCGCCCGGCTGCGTTGATATGCGCGCGCTCGAACCATCCGGCAAGACCCGGTAACTTTGTTGATTGTCGAGCATGTTGGCAAGAAGAATTTGATCGAGAACCTGCTCATGCACAGTCGGATTGAGAATGGGGCACAGAACTTCGACGCGGCGGTCAAGGTTGCGCGGCATCAGATCGGCCGAGGAAATATAGACATGGGCTTTTGGATGCGGCAGATCGTGACCGCCGCCGAACGCATAGACGCGCGCATGTTCCAGAAAACGCCCGATGATTGATTTCACGCGGATGTTTTCGGAGAGGCCGTTCACGCCAGGCCGCAGGCAGCAAATGCCGCGGATGACGAGATCGATTTTCACGCCGGCCTGGCTTGCCTCATAAAAGGCATCGATGATTTCCGGATCGACGAGAGCGTTGCATTTGCACCAAATATTGGCCGGCTTGCCGGCTTTGGCAAAAGCGATTTCCTGATGGATATGGGAGAGGAGCTTCTTCTTGAGCGAGATCGGCGAAACCGACATCCGCTCGAGTCCCGCCGGTTCGGCATAGCCCGTGATGAAATTGAAGATGCGCGACACGTCCCGCCCGATGACAGGGTCGGCCGTGAAGAAGGAAATATCCGTATAGATCCGCGCGGTCACCGGATGATAATTGCCCGTGCCGACGTGGCAATAAGTGATCAAAGTGCCGGCTTCGCGGCGCACGACCATGGATAATTTGCCATGCGTCTTGAGCTCGATGAAGCCGAAGACGACTTGTGCGCCGGCGCGTTCGAGATCGCGCGCCCAGCGGATATTGGCCTCTTCGTCGAAACGCGCCTTCAATTCGACAAGTGCCGTCACCGACTTGCCGGCCTCGGCCGCTTCGATCAGAGCGCGCACGATCGGGCTATTGGACGAGGTGCGGTAGAGCGTCTGCTTGATCGCGACGACGTTCGGATCGCGCGCCGCCTGATCCAGGAACTGGACCACGACGTCGAAGGATTCATAAGGGTGGTGGACGACCAGATCCTTCTGGCGGATGGCCAAAAAACAATCGCCGCCATTATCGCGCACGCGTTCCGGAAAGCGCGGATTATACGGCTTGAACTTCAAGTCCGGGCGGTCGAGGCCAACAACTTCGTTGAGATCGTTCAGAGCAAGCATGCCGTCGAGGACGAAGACCTCCTCAGGCGCGACGTCGAGTTCCTCCGACACGAAGACGCGCAGCTCGTCGGGCATCATGCTGTCGAATTCCGCCCGGATGACGGAACCGCGCCGTCGCCGCTTCAAAGCGCTCTCGAAAAACAGGACGAGATCTTCGGCTTCTTCCTCCACTTCGAGATCGCTGTCGCGTATGATCCGGAAGAGCCCCTGCCCGCGCACGAGATAGCCTGGAAACAGGCTTTGCGTGAAGATGCTGATGAGATTTTCAAGCGAGATGAACCGCTGGCCGCTCTCGCCAAGCTCATCGGGGAGCCGGATGAAGCGGCTGATCTTGGCCGGCAGCCTGATCAGCGCGCGCAAGCTTTTATGTTCGCCGGGCTGGACCAATTCGAGCGCGATCGTCGCCCCGAGATTGGGGATGAAGGGGAAAGGATGCGCCGGATCGACCGCGAGCGGCGTCAAGACCGGGAAAATATAGGCGAGAAAATGCTGCTCGAGCCAAGTCCTCTCGGCTTCGCTGAGATCCTTCGGATCGACGATGACAATGTTGACGCCGTTCAGTTCCTGGCGCAATTCGCGCCAGCGCCGCTGCTGTTCGGCGGCGAGCAGGCCGACGCGCTCGCGGACCTTGGTCAATTGTTCCGGCGGCGTCAGGCCGTCTTCGGAGGCCGTGCTGATTCCGGCGAGAACCTGGCCGCGCAGACCCGCCACCCGCACCATGAAGAATTCATCGAGATTATTGGCTGAAATCGACAAAAATCGAAGTTGCTCAAGCAGCGGATGATTGCGATTGGAGGCTTCTTCAAGGACGCGCCGGTTGAATTCGAGCCAGGACAATTCGCGATTGATGAAGCGTTGTGGCGACTGAGCAAGCTCGGCCGGCCGGGCGGCAATATCGCCAAGGTCGTCCATGACCGGAATAGAAGCCGCGGGTGATCCTTCGGTCGAAAGACCCTGCGCGTCCGCCGGGCGCGCCTCGAGTACCGGGCTGTCCATTTTTGCGCTCCGGTCGGCCTCGGCCAATTTGCGCTCTTCCGCTTGCGCGCTCACACTATGCCTCCTTCGAAATTTCTTGCCGACGCTGGTCGAATTTCGTGACGATAGCATGACTTAAGCTTTTCCTCTCTGGCAAATCCGATTGAAATTTATCTGAAATGAAGACGTTTGATTTTGCCCGCTCGCGCAATGGACGCGGAGAACGGCACCGCTCGGCGACGAAGATGTCCCCACATTAAACGCAGTAAGAGGGAAAACCGGATGAGCATCTCGCGATATGTTTTGCCGGTCTGTGCCGGTGTCGGCTTTTTTCTGGCCGCGTCGCAAGGGCCGCGTGCGGCTTCGCTCGAAACCCTCTATCGGACTCTGGCCTCGAAAAACTATGTCGATCTTACCCATAGTTTCGGGCCGGCGACTCCCGTCTGGGCGGGCTTTCCACAAGCCAAAATGAGCCCCGCCGCCGATCCCAAGACGAAAGAGCCTTACACCATTCAAAAGGACGGCTTTCGCGCGACTTTCTACGAAATGGTCGGTCAATATGGCACACATGTCGATCCGCCGGCGCATTTTTCGGAAACCGGCGCCACGATGGACCAGATTTCCTTAAAGGACATGATTCTGCCGCTCGTCGTTTTCGACGAGACGCCATTGCTCGCCCACGATCCGAACCACGCCTTTTCGCTCGAAGACCTCCATGCCTGGGAGAAGCAACACGGCCGCGTGCCGAAGGGCGCTTTCGCCGCCTTGCGCACCGATATGTCGAAAGACTGGGATAAAGACCCCGAGCGCTTCAAGCGGTCGCCCTTCCCGGCCTGGTCGCTCGCCGCGGTCAAGTTTCTGGTCGAGCAGCGCGGCATCACGGCGATCGGCCATGAGTCGATGGACAGCGACACGACCGAGAAAATGGAGACCGAGACCTATATTCTGCGAACCGGCCATTACCAGATCGAGATCATGGACAATCTCGACAAGGTTCCGGCCAAGGGCGCTTTGATTGTCGTGACCTGGCCGAAGGTCAGAAACGGACTCGGCTTTCCTGCCCGGGCCTTCGCGATCCTGCCGTAGATCATGTTCCCACAAAGTTGTTCGACTTTTTGGATGAGAACTCGCTCTAGAGCGTCGGAATAAAGAGCCTATTTTTGCGCCGGCTGGCTTTCGTAGCAGCTATGCGGCAGCGTCGGGGCCTGAAATTGCACGGGATCGCCGCATTTGTCGCAGGCCGCGACAAGCAGCGTCAATCCGATCAGAGCCGTGATCCGCAACCCTAAGCTACGCATTGATCGCGGTCCCCGATTGTGCCTCATGAACGCGGAAATCACTGCCCATAGATCCAGAACCATCTCGAACGAGGCCATTTTATTGAGCAATTCTTAATAATAATCCGTCACCTTCTCAAGCACGTTTTCCGCTTAGAGCGGGGGTGAGGAAAAGCGGTAGCCCATCCGGCTGTTGCCGAGATGGGCCTCTTGCAGCAATCATATCAGGCAGGCTTGGCATGATGTGCCCATATCCCGCTCTATACTTATGAAATCGATCACGTTTTATGACTTTGGATGTTGTCATCCAAAAAATCATCATCGTGATCTTGAGGTTTTAAGAGCAATATCATGCCGGAAGTACGACGGGCCGAACGAGTCAAAAGCTTTCTACGCGCCCAGATCATCTTCAATCATCGCATGTCGACGATCGAATGCGTCGTGAAAAACATTTCGTCTCAGGGCGCCAAGATCGCGCTTGGCGACTCGCTGTCCGTTCCGAGCGAGTTCGAGCTTTATATTCCGCAAAAGGGCCGCAGCTATCGCGCGCGCCTCGCTTGGCGTGACGCCACTGCCATCGGCGTCGAGTTCATAACCGCGGAAGCTCAGGCAGCCGAGGCACGGGAAATGGCGGGAGAAGCGCTCGAGTCGCGCCTGGAAATGCTTGAAAAGCAGAATGCCGAACTCAAAATCCGCATTCGCGAACTCAGCAAACGCCTCGAGGATCTGGGCCAGGATCCAAATATCGCAGCCGCCTAGAGGTTCTGCCCCGTTACGCTAATTCGACGACGGCCCCGTCGCGTAAGGTGACACGCCGATCCATGCGCTGCGCGAGATCCATATTATGCGTCGCGATAAGTGCCGCGAGGCCCGTCGCCTTGACCAGACCACTCAGCGCCTCGAACACATGATCGGCGGTGTGCAGGTCGAGATTTCCGGTCGGCTCATCGGCCAAAAGAACACCGGGGTTATTGGCAACCGCCCGCGCGATCGCGACGCGCTGCTGTTCGCCGCCGGACAATTCCGACGGCCGGTGCTTCAATCGCGCGCCGAGACCGAGATAATCGAGAAGGTCGCTGGCGCGCTTTTGCGCCTCCTTGCGCTGCAATCCGGCGATCATTTGCGGCAAGACGACATTCTCGACCGCCGTGAACTCCGGCAAGAGATGATGGAATTGATAGACGAAGCCGATGCCGTTGCGGCGCAGCGCCGTGCGCTCGTCATCGGCCATATGCGTGGTGGGGCGCCCGCCGACAAAGACTTCGCCGGCGTCGGGCTTTTCGAGCAGCCCTGCGATATGAAGCAAAGTGGATTTGCCCGCGCCTGACGGTGCGACAAGCGCCACGGATTGCCCCGGCCAAAGGCCGAAATCGACGCCGCGCAACACGTCAAGCGACGCGTCGGCCTGTTTATAGCTGCGGCCAACCTTGTCGAGATGAAGAGCCGGAGCGGTCATGATTATTCGTAACGCAACGCCTCGACCGGATCGAGCCGCGCGGCGCGCCAGGACGGATAGATCGTCGCGAGTATGGAAAGAGCAAGCGTCATGGACACGACAGCGGCGACATCGCGCGGATCGACGATCGAGGGCAGCCGTGACAGAAAATAAAGCTCCGCCGGAAACAGATTGGCGTGAAAGAGGTTGTTGATGATCTCCCGCATCGCCTCGAGATTATTTGCGATCAAAAGCCCGAGGCCGAATCCCGCCAAGGTCCCGGCGACGCCGATGGACGCGCCGGTGATCAAGAAAATCCGCATCACGGCGCCGCGTGTAGCTCCGATAGTGCGCAGGATCGCGATGTCGCTCGACTTGTCGTTCACGAGCATGATGAGGCCGGAGACGATGTTGAGCGCGGCGACGAGCACGATCAAGGTCAAGATGATGAACATCACATTGCTTTCGACCTTCAAGGCATCGAAGAAAGATTTGTTGCGCTCACGCCAATCGGTCATGATGATCGGCCGCGCGACCACCGCCTCGATCTTGTCGCGCATTTCATCGATCGCTTCGGGATTGCGCAGGAACAACTCGACGACGGTGGCTTCGCCCTCTTTGTTGAAGAAGGCTTGCGCTTCCGGCAGCGGCATATAGACGAAGAGATTGTCGAATTCCGCCATGCCGATCTGGAAGATCGCGACGATCGGATAGGATTTGATGCGCGGCGCCATGCCAAAGGGTGTCTGTGGACCTTTTGCCGTCAGAATCGTGATCTTGTCGCCGACTCGAAGGCTCAGATTCTCGGCCATCCGTTGACCGATCGCGACGCCGCCTGCCTGATCGAAGCCGTCGAGCGTCCCGACCCTGACGTTGCCGGCGATGCCCGGCAGTTTCTTGATGTCGGCTTCGCCGATGCCGCGCACCAGCGCGCCCGCTTGATTATAGGGCGAAGAGACGCCGGCCGCACCCTCGATCAGAGGAATGGCCAGATTGACGCCCGGCACTTTCGCGACCGTGGCGGCGACGTCTTTATAATCGGTCAGCGGCGTATCGGCGGCTTGCAGAAAAATATGGCCGTTGATGCCGACGATCTTGTCGAGCAATTCCTTGTGGAACCCGTTCATCACCGACATCACAACGATCAGCGTCGCCACGCCCAGCATGATTCCGATCAGCGAAAAGCCGGCGATGACGGAGACGAATCCGGTCTTCCTGCGCGAGCGCAGATAGCGCAGCGCGATCATCCATTCGAAGGGCGCGAAAGGCCTTGTGCCTTTGGGGCTCGTCATGCCGGCGATTGGACCACTCCCTTCCAGTGACACGTGTCCAAACTACGAACGAAGTCTTGGTTCTAATTTTGGAGCATGATCCCGAAAAGTCTGCAACTTTTCGGGATCATGCTCACTCAATAAACCGCGCGATGACATCGGTGACGGGCAGATTTTCCCGCGCGCCCGTCGCCCTCACCTTCAGTTCCACCTTGCCTTCGGCAAGCCCCTTTGGGCCGACAATCACTTGATAAGGCAGGCCGATGAGATCGAGCCTGGCGAATTTCCCGCCGGGACGCTCATCCGTGTCATCGTATAGAACATCGACGCCCGCCTTTTCGAGCGCCGCATAGATCTCCTCGCAGGCTGCGTCCGTCGGGCCGTCGCCGACTTTGAGATTGGCGATACCGACCTTGAAGGGCGCGACCGATTCGGGCCAGATGATGCCCGCATCATCATGACAGGCCTCAATCAAGGCGCCGACAAGGCGCGAGACGCCGACGCCATAGGAGCCACATTGGGCGGGCCGCTCGACGCCGTCCGGCCCGGTGACGGGGGCCTTCATGGGCTTTGTGTATTTGTCGCCGAAGTAAAACACCTGGCCGACTTCGATGCCGCGCGTGTTGATGCGTTTTTCGGGCGGCGTCTCGGCCTCGAAACGCGCCGCATCATGGACATCCTCGGTCGCGGCATAAAAGGTCGTCCATTGCTCGATGATCGACGTGAGATCGCCGTCGTAATCGACATCGACGCCCGGAATCGGAAGGTCGAGCACATCCGAATTGCAGAAGACGCCGGATTCGCCGGTCTCGGCAAGCACGATGAATTCATGGCTGAGGTCGCCGCCGATGGGGCCGGTCTCGGCGCGCATCGGGATCGCCTTCAATCCCATGCGGCCGAAGATGCGCAGATAGGAGACGAACATGCGATTATAGGAGAGCCGCGCGCCGGCCTCGTCTATGTCGAAGGAATAGGCGTCCTTCATCAGAAATTCGCGGCCGCGCATGACGCCGAAGCGCGGCCTCTGCTCGTCGCGGAATTTCCATTGAATATGGTAAAGGATTTTCGGCAGATCGCGATAGGACCGCACGGTCGCGCGGAAAATCTCGGTGATCATTTCCTCATTGGTCGGACCATAGAGCAATTCGCGCTCATGCCGGTCCTTGATCCGCAGCATTTCCGGACCATAGGCATCGTAGCGGCCGCTCTCGCGCCAGAGATCGGCCAATTGCAAGGTCGGCATCAAAAGCTCGATGGCGCCTGCCCGGTCCATTTCCTCGCGAACGATGGTTGAGACCTTTTGCAGCACGCGCAGGCCGAGCGGCAGCCAGGCATAAATGCCGGCCGCTTCCTGGCGGATCATGCCGGCGCGCAGCATCAGGCGATGCGAAACGATCTCGGCCTCTTTCGGGGTCTCGCGCAGGACGGGTAGGAAATATTTGGAAAGACGCATGTGACCGGAGGGCTTGGGAGGAAAGAAAGCAGGATCCGCGTTATATCGGCTTCGTTTTAGACGGAAATAGATATTCCGGTGTGCGCGAACCTTCTCCCCTTGTGGGAGAAGATGTCATGCGGAGCATGACGGATGAGGGGGCTCACCTGGCATGGCATACCCCTCACCCCGGTCGGCTCCGCCGACCACCTTCTCCCGCAAGGGGAGAGGGAGCGCACACTGGCTTTTCCTAACCTTGCTTTGTACGAAAACGTTTCAACGTCGAATCCGGGCACACCCAAACGCAAACAAGCTCAAAAGACAAGCGCGGCGGCCTGCCGCGCAGATTATTCCGGCGCATCCTCGATCGGATCGAAGTGCTTCACGTCGAAGCCGAAGAGATCCCAGGTCTTTTGCATATGCGGCGGCAAAGGCGCTGTCACATCAATCGTGCCGCCCTTCGGATGCGGCAAGACGAGACGCCGCGCCAGGAGATGCAGCTTGCGTTCGACCGCCTCCGGAATCGCATGCATCGGATCGTGCTTCGAGAGCGCATGTTTATCGGTGCCGCCGTATTTCGGATCGCCCACGATCGGATGGCCAATGGCTTCCGCATGCGCGCGCAATTGATGCGTGCGGCCGGTGATCGGCTTCATCGACAGCCAGGCGAGCCGCGGCGCGACCTTGTCGACCACCGCATAGTAAGTGATGGAATGCTGCGCGTCCTCGTCGCCATGCTGGGCGATGCGCATTTTCTCCAAGCCCACGGGCGCTGAATCCTTCGCGCGTTTCGGACGCACATCGCCCATGCCGTCGCCCTTCGCGAGAAAGAGCGAAATGCGGCCTTGCGCCGGTTTCGGCACGCCTTCGACCAGGGCCCAATAGACTTTCTGCGCCTGGCGAGAGCGGAAGATTTCGCCGAGATCGGCCGCCATCCGGCGGGTTTTCGCAACGAGCAGCACACCCGACGTATCGCGGTCGAGGCGATGCACGAGCACCGGACGATCACCATTCTCATTCGCCATCGAGGCGAGCATGCCGTCGAGATGGCGCGTCATGCCGGAGCCACCCTGCACCGCTAGCCCATATGGCTTGTTCAAGACCATCAGGTCGCGATCTTCAAAGAGGGTCATTTCGCGCAGCGCGCGCAGATCCTCCGTCGAGGCCTGGTGGATCGCAGGGCGCGGAACAGTGGGCGCGTCGAGCTTCAAAGGCGGCACGCGCACGGTCTGCCCGGCTTCGAGCCGTGTCGCGGTCTTGACGCGCGCGCCATCGACCCGGACCTGTCCGGTGCGCACGATTTTGTTCAGATGCGACAAGGACAATTCCGGCAGGCGCCGCTTGAACCAGCGGTCGAGCCGCATACCGGCTTCGTCTTCCGTGACTTTCAGGGCGGAAACGCTCATGTCAAAACCCGTACGAGCGCGAGGCCGGCGACGAGTCCGGCAAAGGAAAAGCCGGCTGTGCCGAACACGTAAAAGGCCGCCGCTGCATAGTCATGGCGCTCCCATAATAAGATTGTGTCGAGCGAAAAGGCCGAAAAGGTAGTGTAGCCGCCAATAATGCCCGTGGCGACGAAAAGCCTGACGTTCTGCGTCCAGGCTTCGCCCGCCCTGAAGGCGAGATAGCCCGCCACGACGCCCATGATGGTCGAGCCGGAAATATTGATGATAAAGGTTGCCCAGGGGAAATCGAGGCCGCAATAGCGGCCGCAGACCATATTGACGGAGAGCCGCAGCACGCCGCCAAGACCCGCGCCGACGAAAACCAAGAGATAAGGGAGCATGGGCAAGGCTATAGCCTGTTCGCGCGCGCTTGCACAGACTGCTCAGCAAGTGGAACCCGCGCCAAAACCGGGTTTTTGCCGTCCCTGCCCTTTGAGACAGTGCCTCGGCACCAAACCTTGTGGTTAATCCGCCGCTTTCTGCTCCCGGCTGGCCGCCTCATAGACTTCATGCGCCGCGCCCGCATTGAGCGCGGTGATGAGAAGTCCGATCCCCAAATCCGGCCAGGCCGAACGGGTCCAGGCGGTCAGGGCACCGCCAATGATGATCGTCGCGCTGGCGATCGTATCGTTGCGCGCTGAGAGGAACGCGGCCTTGGTCAGGCTCCCGCTATGGCGACGAAAGCGCGCCAGCAAAAAGGCGCAGGCGAGGTTGACCGCGAGTGCACCCAGGCCCGCGAGCGTCAGGATCAGCGGTTCGGGCTCGGCCGGGTCCTCGAATTTGCGCCAGGCCATCCAAAGTGCGGCCAGCGGCGGCAGAAGGATGATGCCGGCCATCACCTTGCCCAAGAGAGCCCGGCGCCGCGGCGGCCAGTTCACACCGCCGAGGATCAGGCCGTTGATCGCGGCATCTTCGAGATAGTCGGTCGAATCGGCAAAAAGCGAGACAGATCCGATCACCAAGGCAGCGACGATCTGCACGCAAAAATACCCAAGATTGAGCGCGACGACGCCAATGAGGGTGCGGCGGAAGCTAAGAGAAACCGCGTGATCCATCGCCCTCCCCCTCCTCCTTTGCTTCGCCGCCGCCTGTCACCAAGGCTTGCAGCACGTCGCTTGCCATCGCGCGGGTGATGCGCTTCCCGCGCGACAAGCCCTCGCGATCGAGCGCCGCCACGAAGCCGCGCGCCGCGTCGAGATCGCGGTCGAGCCGCAGGGCCGCATATTCGACCACATTCGTATCGACGATGAGCTGCCGGTCGACCAGCAATTTGACGAGCACGGCGCGCATCAGGGCATCGTCCGGGGCTTCGATCGAAACCCGCGCGGCGAGCCGCAGCCGCGACATCAGATCGGCGGTGGCGAGCCCCCATTGTTCCGGCGCCTGCTGCGCGGTGATGAGCAGGCTCGCACCTTCCTGGCGCGTCAGATTCAAGAGATGAAACAGCGCTGCTTCATGGCCGTCGAGACGGTCGCCGTCTTCGATCAGAAGCGCCTTGTTTTGGGTGATGGCTGGAAGATCGGCGCAGGCAAGCGCCCCCGCCCGCAGCGCGAAGGCGCCGGCCCGCACCGCCCAGATCGCCGCCAAATGGCTTTTGCCGGCGCCGGGAGGCCCTAGAAGCAGCAGAACCGGGTCAGGCCATTGGGGCCAAAGCTCGATCATGCCATAGGCCTGCTCGTTGCTTTGCGAGACCAGAAAATCCTCGGCGCCGAAGCGAGGCTCGGACGCGAGTTCCAGGGTCAATTGATCGCTCGGCGGGCGCGGCCCCTTTGGCGGCATCGCTTAACTGTCCCCGTGGGGCTCGTGGGTGGAGGCGACGGCTTCGATCAGGATCGAGCCTTTCTCCGCCGTCGGCAGATTTGTATAAAGCGTGCTCAAACGATAGCGCCGCACCGCAAAGCGCAAAATGACTCCCGTCGCCGCCGCCAAAGGCACGGCGACGATGAGGCCGGTGAAGCCGAACAGGCTGCCGAAGGCGAGAAGCGCGAAGATCAGCCAGACCGGATGCAGCCCAACGGATTGCCCGACCAGTTTCGGCGACAGAATATTGCCTTCCAAAAATTGCCCGACGAGAAACACACCCACGGCGAAGGCGAGCAAATGCCAATTCGGCCAGCCTTGCACGATCGCGACGATGCAGGACACCACCAGGACCGTCAAAGACCCGACATAGGGAATGAAGCTCAAAAGGCCGCCTGTAATGCCGATCAGCAGGCCGAAATTGAGCCCGATGACCGACAGGCCGAGCCCGTACCAGAGGCCGAGAAAAAGACAGACAAGCGATTGCCCGCGCAGAAAGCCGGCCATGGCCGCGTCGACCTCGCGGGCAAGGCCGCGCACGACCTCGCGATGGCGCAGCGGCACGAGGCCGTCGATGGTCGCGATCATCTTGTCCCAATCGAGAAGCATGTAAAAGGCGACGACCGGCGTCACGATGATGAGCGACAAGAGACTGACGAGCGCGGTGGTCCGGCTCCAAACCGAATTCAGAAAGGTCGCAGCCCAAGTCGCCGCCTGCGAGACAAGGTCGCTGCTGGGCGCGCGGCTGTCGCCGCCGGAGGGCAGCGACAGGCCGAGTTTTTCCAGCAAAGCGCCGCCATAGCCTTGCGTAAAATAGGAGCTTTGCTGCGCCAGCAGATCCTGGATTTTTTTCACATAGTCGGGGAAGGATTGAATCAGGGCCGCGAGCTGATGCCCGAGGATCGGAACCAGCAAAATGATGATCAAGGCGAGGATCAACACGAAGGCTGCGAGGATGATCAGTGTCGCACCGAGGCGGTTCAATCCCAGCCGCTCGAGCCGGTCGGCGACGGGATCGAGCAGATAGCCGAGACAGAAGGCGGCGGCGAAAGGCAGAAGGACGCCGCTAAACATCCAAAGAAAGAGAATCAGAAGCGCGAAAGCGGCGACCCAGAAACCGATCTGCCATTCGATCCGCATCTCATGACCTTTCTCAACTCGAAGCTAAGCTGCAAATCTCTCTAGATCACGTTCATGACAAAGCGGAACCCGCTCTATCATGTTCTAGATCATGAACTCATAAATGGGCGACTTATACTCAAAGGTTGGGTGCGTCCCTTCTCCCTGTGGGAGAGGGTTTAACCGCCCAACTTTATGAGTTCATGCTCTAAAGACCGATATGGCGTATCCATCGCCATAAATAGGCGGCAAGCGAAGCAAGCGTCAAAGCCGCGACGAGGTAAAGCAAAATTTCGAACCAGCCGTTCAAGCCGAAGTCGAACGCCTTGGCGGCGAGAACCAGAGCCGCGAAGCCGATCTGCACCGTCGTATTGAGTTTCGAGATCAGCAGCGGTCTGATTTCGACGGGTTTGCCGATGAGCCATGACATGACGATGGCGCCGATGATCATCAGGTCGCGGGCAACGACGATGATCGCCAACGGCGCCGGGATCACCTGGACAATGGCAAGCGCCACATAGATCGAGACGAGCAGTGCCTTGTCGGCGACGGGATCGAGAAAGGCGCCGAGCTCCGTCGTCAGGTTGAACGTCTTGGCGAGCCAGCTATCGACCGCGTCCGAAATTCCGGCGATCACGAAAATCAAAAAGGCTTCGGGCCAGCGCTGCGTGGCGATCATGGCGATCACCACGGGCACGAGAAAGAGCCTCGCGAGCGTGATCAGATTGGGCAGGCTGCCGATCCGCGAAAAGCTCATCCGGCTGCACGATAAAAAGAGGGCAATCGATCCATCTAATGCGCCGGTCTCCGGGTCTTACCGCCTATTGGTTCATGCAAGCCTTGAACGGCGTGTCGTTGGTTTTCAGAGCCTTATGGGAATCGATGCAAAGCTGGACGATGGCGGCGCGCGTCTCGGGGCTTTCGGCGCTCGCCCTGGCGCTCATCGTCGATTCCATGATGGTCTTCTCGAAAGCCAGTTTTTCGGCGCCTGCCATGATTTGCAATCCACAGGCTTCATATTTGCTGAGAAAGGCGTCGCATTCGGGAATTCCGGTCGGATCGGCCGCGAGGGCCGGCAAGGAAACGCCGAGGCATAGCGGGAAAGCGACGATAATATGCAGCAAACGCATTGAAACCACCCAGATATCGGATCAAGAGGCAAGGGATTAGGCCGCAGGCGCTCTTTTGGTCAAGTCTTGAGGCCTGTCTTGCCTTGGCGGAAGCAAGAGTCTAGAGCCTCTTTGGTCCGAAATTGCCGATATGGCAAAATATCGAGACGCTTTTTGCGGCCAGTTCCCGCAATTCTATGCTTAACGGCCAACCGGAATGACGCCAGACAAGGGTCTCACCTATGCCGATGCCGGCGTCGACATCGATGCCGGCAATGCCATGGTCGACAAGATCAAGCCTCTCGTGCGCGCCACGCGGCGTCCGGGCGCGGATGCCGAGATCGGCGGCTTCGGCGGCCTGTTCGATCTCAAGGCCGCGGGCTTTGCCGATCCGATCCTGGTCGGCGCGAATGATGGCGTCGGCACAAAGGTCAAGATCGCGATCGAAAGCGGGTTGCACGCGACGATCGGCATCGATCTCGTCGCCATGTGCGTCAACGACCTCATCGTGCAAGGCGCCGAGCCGCTTTTCTTCCTCGATTATTATGCGACCGGCAAACTCGATCCGGCCGTCGGCGCCGAGATCGTCGCAGGTATTGCGCGCGGCTGTATCGAGGCCGGCGCCGCTTTGATCGGCGGCGAGACGGCGGAAATGCCGGGGCTTTATACCGAAGGCGATTATGATCTCGCCGGCTTCGCCGTCGGCGCCGTCGAGCGCGGCGGCCTGCTGCCGAAGAACGTGGGGCTGGGAGATGTCGTCTTCGGCCTGCCCGCTTCCGGCGTTCATTCGAACGGCTTTTCGCTGGTGCGCAAGATCGTCGCCGCGAGCACGCTCAAATGGACCGACGAAGCACCTTTCGCAGCGGGACAGACGCTTGCGCAAGCTTTGCTGACGCCGACCCGGATCTATGTGAAGCCGCTGCTTCAGGCGCTCAAAGATACGGCCTCCATCAAGGCGCTGGCGCATATTACCGGCGGCGGTTTTGTCGATAATCTGCCGCGCATATTGCCGGACGGTTTCGGCATTACGCTCGATCTCGGCAGAATCGCTGTGCCCAACGTGTTTCGCTGGCTCGCGGCGAAAGGTGGCATTGCCGAGCCTGAAATGCTGCGGACTTTCAATTGCGGGATCGGCATGGTCGTGGTCGCGGCGGCAGGCCAAAAATCCGACGTCGAGGCTGCACTGCGGCGCGCCGGAGAAGAGCCGATTTTATTCGGGGAGATTGTTCAAGCGCGCGATGATCAACGCGTCTTCTTTTCAGGGCGGCTCGATCTTTGAACCCCGACCGCAAGCGCACGGCGATCCTGATTTCCGGCCGCGGGTCGAATATGCGCAGCCTTGTCGAGGCCGCGCGCGACGCCTCGTTTCCCGCCGAAATCGTGCTCGTCTTGTCAAACCGGCCGGAGGCCGGCGGGTTGAGCTTTGCCAAGGAAGCGGGCATTGCGACGGCAGCCGTCGATCACAAGATCTATGCGGGGCGCGAGGAATTCGAACGCTCCATGCAGATTCTGCTCGAGCTTCATCGCATCGAACTCATCTGCCTCGCGGGCTTCATGCGGATGCTGACGCCGGTCTTCGTCAACGCCTGGAGCGGCAGACTTCTTAATATCCACCCTGCCCTGCTGCCGGCTTATCGCGGGCTTGATACGCATCGGCGAGCGCTTGAAGACGGCGTGAAAATCCATGGCTGCACGGTGCATTTCGTTGCGCCGGCCATGGACGAGGGGCCGATCATCGCGCAGGCGGCCGTTCCGGTGCTCGATGACGACACTGAGGAAACACTCGCTGCCCGTGTGCTCGAACAGGAGCATCTGATCTATCCGCAAGCGCTGGCCCTGATCGCCTCCGGCCATTATCGCATTGAGGGCAATCGTGTTCTGTCAGAGGAACCTGCACCGGAGCCGAAACCTCTACGCGTGCCGGGATAAAAAGACTTCTTATTTTGGCGCATGACCTGATCCGAAAAGTCTGCAATTTTTCGGGTGTGTGGTCAGAGGACCGTCATTGCGAGCGAAGCGAAGTAATCTAGGTGCAACGGCTTAAGAAGCGGCATGGATTGCTTCGTCGCTCTGCTCCTCGCAATGACGGTTCGTTGATTGGTCCTGACCCTACGATGCCGACACGCGCACCGGCGGCACGATCGCATTGCCGACGACTTCGCCGAAGGGTCCGCGATTGGCGCTGGCCGTCTTCGGCGCATGGGTCGAGGCGGCAAGCGGCAAGAGCGGCAGAACAAGCTCGGCGAAGCGATAGGCCTCTTCGAGGTGCGGATAGCCCGACAGGATGAACGTGTCGATGCCGAGGCTCATATATTCTTTCATGCGCGCCGCGACCGTCTCGGGATCGCCGACGAGCGCCGTCCCCGCCCCGCCGCGCGCGAGGCCGACGCCGGCCCAAAGGTTCGGCGAGATTTCGAGCTTGTCGCGGCGGCCGCCATGCAGCGCCGTCATGCGCCGTTGCCCGACCGAGTCGTAATTGGCGAAGGCCTGTTGTGCGGAGGCAATCGTCGCGTCGTCGAGATGTTTGATGAGATCGTCCGCCGCGGCCCAGGCTTGCGCATTGGTTTCCCGCACGATCACATGCAGCCGGATGCCAAAACTGAGCGTCCGGCCTTGCTCCGCGGCTAGCTTGCGCATGGTCTCGATCTTTTCGCCGACCTGTTGCGGCGGCTCGCCCCAGGTCAGATATTTGTCGATGGTACGCGACGCGATCGTCTGTGCCACGTCGGACGAGCCGCCGAAATAAAGCGGCGGCAGAGGCGTCTGATAGGGCGGATAGATCAAGCTGCCGTCTTCGACGTGAAGATGCTTGCCCTTCGCGCTGACCGTCTCGCCTTTGAGCAGGCGGATGTAGATATCGAGAAATTCGTCGGTGATTTCGTAGCGCTCGGCATGGTCGAGGAATATGCCATCGCCGCGATTTTCGACCGGGTCGCCTCCGGTGACGACATTGATCAGCAGCCTGCCCTTGGACATACGGTCGAGCGTCGCCGTCATCCGGGCAGCCAAAGTCGGCGACAGCAATCCCGGCCGCACGGCGACCAGAAACTTCAGCCGCTCGGTCAAGGCGATGAGGGATGCCGCCACGACCCAGGAATCCTCGCAGGAGCGGCCCGTCGGCAAAAGCACGCCGGCATAGCCAAGATCGTCCGCAGCCTGGGCAATCTGCGCCAAATAACGGTGCGTGACCTCGCGTGCGCCATATCCGGTCCCGAGATAGCGGCCGTCGCCATGGGTCGGCAGGAACCAGAGAACATCACAATTGGCGGCAGCCCGAGGATCGGAAAAAGACATGGCAGAACTCCCCTATGCGCAGAAGGATATGTCACAAGCGCGTTAAGTTGACAATATCTATGAACTATAGGAATTTACTTTGATTCAGGTCAAAAATGGGTGTCTTCATGCTGCGTCGGCAGGTCTTGCAAATCCTCGGCTCGGCTTTTGTGTCGTCTACGCTCGCCGGTGCCGGGCCAGGTTTGGCCGGCGACGTGAAGGGAATCCGCATCGGCTATCAAAAGGCCGGCATTTCCACCATTGTGAAACAAAGACAGACGCTGGAAGCCGCCTTCAAGTCTCAGGGCATTGGCATCGAGTGGGTGGAATTCGCTTTCGGACCGCCGATCCTCGAAGGCATCAATACTGGCAATCTCGATTTCGGATTTACCGGCGACACGCCGCCGATTTTCGCGCAGGCGGCCGCGGCAAATCTCGTTTATGCGGCGACGCTACCTGACCATTATGCCGAGGGCATCGTCGTTCAGGAAACCTCGCCGATCAAATCCCTGGCCGATCTGAAAGGCAAAAAAGTCGGCTTCGGCAAGGCCTCGAGCGCTCACGCGACATTGCTCTACGCCTTGGAAAAAGCCGGCCTCGCCTATTCCGATATCGAGCCCATCTATCTCGCGCCGGCGGACGCGCTCGCGGCTTTCGCGCGCGGCAGCATCGACGCCTGGTCGATCTGGGACCCCTATTTGGCGATCGCCCAGACCGGCAAGGTACGCGTGCTCGCCTATGCGAGCGATGTACGGCAGCCGAATACTTTCTTCCTCGCCAACAAGGCCTTCGCCTCAAATAACCCCACGCTTTTATCCAAGCTTCTCGATGTCATCGCGGCCGACGTCCACTGGACGGGCGAACATCATGCCGAAGCGGCGCAAGCGATCCACGATGCAAGCGGCATAGATCTTCAAGCCATCCGCAACACCATCGATCGATCGCATTTTGTCGTCAGGCCGACGACGGAAGCCGATGCCGCGAGTCAGCAAAACACCGCCGACCGTTTCTTGAAGATCGGCCTTTTGCCGAAGCCCATCAAGGTCAGCGACATCGTCTGGACATGGACCCCTTCGACCTGAGCCAGCCTCCATCGATTGCGTTTCGGTCAAATAATTAGGTGCCACTATGCAACGTCGGCAAGCCTTGCAATGGATCGTCTCCGGCCTTGCCGGCGTCATGGCGAGAGCCGTCACACCCGCTTATGCCGGCGAGGCGAAGGAAATCCGCATCGGCTATCAGAAGTCGGGCCTTCTGCCAGTCCTCAAGCAAAGGCAGACGCTCGACGCCGTGTTCAACCCGCAAGGCATTACGATCAAATGGGTCGAATTCTCCTTTGGGCCGCCGATCATGGAAGGCATCAATACTGGCAATCTCGACTTCGGCTACACCGGCGATGCGCCGCCTGTCTTTGCCCAGGCGGCATCCGCCAATCTCGTCTACGCGGCAACGCTGCCGGGCAATTCGGCGAATGGCATTCTCGTCAAGGATGCAGCACCGCTCAAAACGCTCGCCGACCTCAAGGGCAAAAGAGTCGGTTTTGGCAAAGCTTCAAGCTCTCATACGACTGTGCTCTACGCTCTCGATAAGGCTGGCCTTTCCTATTCCGATATAGAGCCTGTCTATCTCTCGCCGCCCGATGGCGTGGCGGCCTTTGCGCGCGGTGCCATCGACGCTTGGGCGATTTGGGATCCCTATTATGCGATTTCCCAAGGCAGCGGCGCACGGGTTCTCGCGGACGGAAACGAAGTCCATGCGCCGCAGTCCTTCTTTCTCGCCAACAAGAGTTTCGCGGCCAATCACGGCGACCTTCTAGCGAAGCTTCTGAATGCCATCGCGATCGATCTCGCATGGGCGAATACACATCGCGATGAAGTCGCCCGGACGAATTATGAGGTTAGCGGCACCGACCTTGAAGCCCTACGTAAGGCCGTCGCGCGGACCCAATATATCATTCAGCCATTCTCCGAGGCCGACACAGCGAGCCAGCAAGATATTGCCAACCGCTTTTTGAAGATCGGGCTTTTGCCGAAGCCGATCGATGTTCGTGACATCGTCTGGAAGTGGACACCTGCAACCTAGGCCGCGTCATGGCGCACAGGAGATGAAAAGAGAATGAGCGATACGCCCTGGATCGTCGCGGCTGAAATCGCGCCGCCGGTACAGCGCGCGCGGCGCTGGCTGGCTCCGCCCACCATCGGGCGCGGCCTTCTCGCCTGGGTCGTGCCGGCGCTGCTGCTCGTCTTCTGGCAGATCGCCTCGTCGGTGGGTTGGATTTCCGACACGGTTCTGCCTTCGCCGCTCAAAGTGGCGCAAGCGGGCTGGACGGTCGCCAAATCGGGCGCTCTTTTCGAAAATGTCGAAGTAAGTTTCTTGCGTGCCATGGCTGGGCTCGTCGTCGGAGGCGCTATCGGTTTTGCTTTCGGACTCGCCAACGGCGTGTCGAAACTTTCCGAACATCTGACCGATTCAACCCTTCAGATGCTTCGCAATATTCCGCATCTGTCCTTGATCCCGCTGGTCATCCTTTGGTTCGGCATCGGCGAGGAAGCGAAGCTCTTTCTCGTTGCGTTGGGCGTCTTCTTTCCGATCTATCTGAACACTTTGCACGGAATCCGGACGATCGACCCGCAACTTCTCGAAATGGGAAAAAGCTACGGCATGACGAACAGCATGCTGTTCATGAGGATCATTCTGCCCGGCGCCATGCCGTCGATCCTGGTCGGCCTGCGTTTCGCGCTCGGCATCATGTGGCTGACCTTGATCGTCGCCGAAACGATCGCGTCGCAATCGGGCATCGGCTATATGGCGATGCAGGCGCGCGAGTTCCTGCAGGTCGATCTCGTCGTCTTTTCCATCCTGATCTACGCGCTTCTCGGCAAACTTGCCGATTCCGTCGCGCGCTTTCTCGAAACGCAATGCCTCAAATGGCATCCGAGTTTCCAAAGCGGACCGCGCGCATGAGCTTCGCCGATACGTCCGCGCCGGCCGAAGCCCGAGCCGCTCCCTTGCCGGATTTCGAAGCCCAGTTCCGTGCGCCGCCGGCAAGCGGCGTCTCGCTGACGCTGCGCGGTGTCGTCAAAGCCTTCGGTCCGCGCACGATTCTCCGCGATATCGATCTTCATATTCCAGGCGGTCAATTCGTAGCGATCGTCGGACGCAGCGGCTGCGGCAAAAGCACTCTGCTGCGCCTGGTCGGCGGTCTCGATCAATCGACGCAAGGGCAGATTGTTTTCGGCGAAGGTGAGCCGCGGACGGCCGGCGAGAGCCCCGTGCGCGTGATGTTTCAAGAGCCGCGGCTTTTGCCTTGGGCGAATATTCTGGCCAATGTCGAAATTGGGCTCGGCGCCCAACGCAAGACAAAGCTTGCACGCGAACGTGCGCGCGAAACGCTGCATGCCATCGGCCTTGAGGAGCGCGGTGCCGAATGGCCTTCCGTTCTGTCCGGCGGTCAGAAGCAGCGCGTTGCTCTGGCTCGCGCGCTTGTCAGTCGGCCGCGGCTCTTGGCCTTCGACGAACCGCTCGGCGCGCTCGACGCGCTGACGCGCATCGAGATGCAGCAATTTCTGGAGAAGATCTGGCTGCGCGACCGCTTTACGGCTTTGCTCGTCACACATGATGTCATGGAAGCGCTGACGCTCGCCGATCGCGTGTTGATGATCGAAAACGGATCGATCACGCTCGATCTTGCGATCGACTTGCCCCGCCCGCGCCGGCGCGGCTCGGTCGACCTCGCTTTGCTGGAGGAGCGGATCTTGAAGCGCCTTTTGCGCGACGAGACCAACTCGCCGGAGTATGCGATCTAGAGCGTTTTCGAGCGAAATGGAAACCGGTTCGCGTGAAGAAAACGCGTCCAAGACAGAAATCTAGAGCTTCGGTTCTGAATTTTATCAGAACCGAAAAGACTCGAGTGTTGCCTATCCCAAGCGCGGCTTAATCCGGCTGTTGAAATCGTCTGCGACGATCGTCGTCCATTCATCGGCAAACAGATTGAGTGTCTGCAAAAATGGATTGTCGCTCAGCGGAAAAAACTGCTGCCGCGTCAGATCGACCATTTGGCTATTCGTCTGCACGACGAAATGAACCCAACCCGTTTGAGCGCCGAGATCGAGCCAGCGCTGATCGGCCGCTGGCGCATCGGTCCGCAGACCCGAGCAGCGCATGACGGCCGCGTGGATGCCATTCGAAAGCAGCTCATCTGCAAGTCTGTGGGAAATCGAGCGGCAATTGTTGAAGCTGACTTCGACGAGGCCTGCGTGTTTTTGGATGAGATCGGCTTCGGAGGAAAACCACGAAGACGCGTGATCCGCGGAACGCGGGGCACTTGAGCCACTGTTCATGTCGGCGCTTTCGGCTGCAGGCGAGAGTCATTTCTCTCAGCCACCGACGCCCGTGAAAATGGCCGGTGATGCTTGAACAATGCACGTAATTCAGACCAATAGCTAGCAGCAATCTTGCCGCGCTTAAGGTTTTCAGCTCAATTCCGGCTCAGGCAAGGTTAGTTCGCTGGCAAATGCACTAGCAATTGGCAGAATATGCGTTATATTTCACTCAATCGACTCCTGCTGCGCTACGCTTACTAGGGCCGTCTCGCTCTACTGCGCGCGGATCCGATAAGCCGAACTTCTCAGACTCGATGGCCGCCGGGCTATTCCGGTAATCTTTGCCAATGGAGGCTGAAATGGCTAACGGCACAGTTAAATGGTTCAACACCGATAAGGGGTATGGCTTTATCAAGCCGCAAGACGGCAGCAAGGACGTTTTCGTCCATATTTCCGCTGTCGAGCGCTCCGATCTGCGCACCCTCACCGAAGGTCAGGAAATCGCTTATGAGCTCCAGCGCGATCAGCGCTCGGGCAAGGAAAGCGCTGTCAACCTGCGGTCGGCCTAAATCCGGCTTCATCTATCCGGAGCGCGCGGGTTTTCGCTTAAGGTTTACCCGTCGCGATCGGAACCTGGTGGAATAGTCTGATTGGAATGACGGGCTGGCGCATGCGCCAGCCCGATCGCCCAAAGGCTTTGTTCGCCTCATTCGTTAAGGACGCTCGGTCATGAGTATCACCGACATGATTCCCACTCTCGACGACGCTGCTCTCGCCAATCTGCGAAGCAATGCGTCGCGGCTCGAAGCAACAGGTGTCGGACCGCGCCAGAAAGAAGCAGCTCTTCTTTTGCCGTTGATCGACGCGGAACTTGCAACCCGCAAAGCCAATGGCGTGAAGACGATCCGCGCCGCCCGCGTGGCGAAAGCAGGCACAAAGACGGTTGCGCCGAAAAAGGCCGCCGCGACGAAAAAGGCAGTAAAGAAGGTCGTCGTCGCCGCCGAGGCGGATGTGGACGACGAATAGCGGCGGGCGAGACGCAAGTCTCGCCAGTGCCGGTCAGCCGCCCTACGTAAGAGTGCTTATAAAAAATTAACTTAAAAAGAGGAAAGTTGAGCCTTGCCACTCGGAACCTAGGTGGCCGGTGTCAAACTCAACGCGCTCTCGATCAAAATCCTTTTCCGCCGCGATTGTCAGAGCTGCCATTTGCGCGGTCGCGCTTTGCGTCGGTTGCGCCGATCACGCGGCGGCTTCAGCCAGGATCTTGAGATTCGGTTATATCCTATCGCCCGATTCGCAATTGGGTGAAGGCGAAAAGGTCTTCGCCGCCGAGGTCGTAGCGCGTACCGGCGGGCGCTATATCGTCGAAGACTACCCGAATGCCATGCTCGGTGGCGAAGTCGCCATGATGAACGACGTGAAGCTCGGCGCGCTCGATCTGGCTTTTATCACCGGCGCGCCGCTGCCCAAGCTCTTGCCCGAGGCGGGCGTCTTCAACATTCCATTTCTGTTTCGCGACGTCGGCGAGGCGCGCGTCGTGCTCGACGGGCCGATCGGCAACGACTACCTCAAGAAATTCGACCGGACCGGCCTCTATGCGCTGGCGTGGGGCGAAAATGGCATGCGCCACATTACGAATTCGAAGCTGCCGATCCGGACGCCGGATGATCTTGCCGGCTTGAAACTGCGATTGCCGCAATCCGACGTGATGACGGCGGGATTCAAGGCGCTCGGCGCCGATGTACAGCAAATCCCCTTTCCACGCGTTTATGGTGCGTTGCGCGGGGGCAACGTCGATGGCGAGGAGAATCCGATCGCCACGATCCTGTCGACCAAATTCTATGAGGTGCAAACCTATCTGACGCTCACCGGACATGTCTACGATCCTGCCGTCATCATCATGTCAGGCGATGCGTTCGACGCCTTATCCGAGGCCGACAAGCGCGCTTTCAAAGAGGCCGCGAGATTGGCCGGCCAGCAGTCGCGCAAGATCGCCTCGGACGTGGAAAGGACGGGAGTCGCCGCCCTAAAAGCCAACGGGATGACCGTGATCGAGAAGGTCGACAAGCTCGCCTTCGCAAAACGAGTCTCCGCGGCATCGCCCGAATTCGAGAAGGAATTCGGCCGTGACGTGATCGAAAAGATCAAGAGCGCAGCCGCCGCGGCAAGCCAAGAGGAACGGCCGGCGGCGGAGACGGCCGAACCCGGCCGGATGCCGCGATGACGATCAAGCTTCGCGTCGTCGGCGCCTTCGTCATCGTTCTGGTGCTTCTGATCGCCCTCGGCACGAACTCGCTCATCGCGATCATGGCGGTCCAAAAGGAGGCGCGGCAGGTCGAGACGGGCGTGGCGCAGACGGGCGATATCGCTGACTTTACGGCCCAGGTCCGCACGATGCTGGGACAAGCAACTGTATATGCAGCAAGCGAGAATGCTTCCGACTTGGAAGTCCTGAATACTACGCTGCAAAAGCTCCAAGCCGCCGGAACGAAACTCAATGAGCGCCAGCAGGCGGGGAATGACAGCACGTTCGAGACGCTTCGCGTCGAGATGAAAGACTATATCGGCAGTCTAAATACGATCGTCGGGCTCGTCGGCGCGCGCCAAAAGGAAGCCATCAAGGCCAGCGAAGCCGCGACCGATATCGAGGTGATCGCATCGGCCATAGCCCAACATGCGGGTGTCGACCCCGATATATCCCTCCAGGCGGTGCGCTTGCTGGACGGCGCCGAGGCAAGCGGCATTTCCGCTTTCCGCTATCGCTCGTCTCGCGATCCGGCCGATATAGAGGCGGCAAAGCGTTGGCTCGTGATTGCGAAATCCGCGCTTTCCGCCTTGCAAGCTAATCCGGCATTGGACCAGCGCCTGAAAAAATTCGTCGCAGCCCTCGCAGAGCCGATGGCCGCTTATGAAGATGCGATATCCGGCATAGAGGTCGGCACCGCCGCCGTCGCGCAAGCCTCAGTCAACTGGAAAGCCTCCGGCAGCAAATTGCTCGAGGATTGGGTGAAATCGCGCAGGGCCAGCGGCGACATGGAGCGCGACGCCGTCACACGCATGTTGCAGGCGATCTCGGTCGCGCGCATCGTCAATCTGGCCGGAACGGCACTCGCCCTTGGCATCGGCATTTTTCTGGCTTCCGCATTGGTGCGCGGTATTGCGCATCCGCTTGTCAAGATCACGGAGGCAATGCGAAAGCTCGCCGCAGGTGCGCTTGAAACGCGCATTCCTTTCGCTGGCCGGCACGACGAGGTGGGCGCCATGGCCAAGGCCGTCGCGGTGTTTCGAGACGGCCTGCTCCGCGTGCGGACTCTCGATACCGAAAAGGAAGAAGAGCGGCTGTCGAAGCAGGTACGCATTCAACGGCTGGAGGCGCTCAACTCGGCCTTCGAGGCGGAGGTTGGCGCCTATACGTCTTCGCTCAGCGACGCAGCGGCGAAAATGACCGGCGCCGCGAAAGCCCTGCTCGATATAGCCGCGCAGACCAACGACCGCTCCGCCAATGTCGCGGCGGCCGCCGAAGATGCGACCGCGCATGTCCGCCTCGTCGCGACGAGCACCGAAGAAGTGTCGACGACCGTCAATGAGATCGACCGTCAGGTCTCCACATCGACCGAGATGGCACGGCGTGCCGTCGCGCGCGCGGAGGAAGCCGACGTCAACGTCCGGGCTTTGCTCGCAGGCGCGCAGAAGATCGGCGACGTGGTCGTCTTGATCCAATCCATCGCGCAGGAAACCAATCTGCTGTCGCTCAATGCGACGATCGAAGCAGCCCGCGCCGGCGAGGCAGGCCGTGGATTTGCGGTGGTCGCCAGCGAGGTCAAACAGCTCGCCGTCGCCACGGCGCGGGCAACCGACGAGATCGGCCGGCAGGTCGGCCATATTCAGGAGGCTATGCAGGCCGCCGCGAATACGATCGAAGAGATCAGGCTGGCGATTGGCTCGATGGACGATAATACGATCAACATTGCCAAGGCCGTGGAAGAACAATCGTCGGCGATCCGGTTCATCACGTCGAGCGCCGCCAAGGCTGCGGCGGGCGCCGATGAAGTGACGTTCAACATAGCCGATGTGAGGACCGCCTCCGGCTCGACCGATGCCGCCGCGCGTCAGGTTCTCGCCGCGGCGGAAGGCATGGCGACGCGCGCCGAAGCGATGAATAAAAAGGTCGGCGATTTCCTCAAGCAGGTGAGAAGCGCTTGATTGCAGGACGCAATCATCGTGTCGGAGGCTGGGTAGTTGACCGGATTGGCCTATGTCCTTAACTCTGGCATCCGCGCAGTATCTATCGAGGCGATCCGGGCATGAGAGACATCACCAAGCTCGCCGCGGAGCAGCATCTCGAATATCTGCCGATCTCGCTCTTCGGCTCCGTCATGGGACTGACCGGATTGAGCGTTACGTGGCATCTCGCGCAGGCGCGCTATGGGACGCCTGAATGGATCACCGAAGCGATCGGTGCTCTCGCGGTCATTGCCTTTGTGGCCGTGTCCCTCGGCTATGCGGTAAAACTCGTGACGGCGCCCGAGGCCGTACAGGCTGAGTTCAACCACCCGATCGCCGGCAATCTGTTCGGGACATTTCTGATCAGCCTGTTCTTGCTGCCGATCGTCGTCGCGCCGGTCAGCCTGTTGCTCGCGCAGATGATTTGGAGCATCGGCACCCTCGGCATGCTGATCTTCGCTTGGATCATCACCAGCCGCTGGATGAGCGACCGCCAGCAGATCGCGCACGCGACGCCGGCTTGGATCGTCCCCGTCGTCGGACTGCTCGACGTATCGCTCGCCGTGCCTTCGCTCAATTTGCCGCCGACGCTGCACGGCGTGATGGTATTTGGTCTCGCGGTCGGGCTGTTCTTTGCTGTGCCGCTCTTCACCTTGATCTTTTCACGCCTTGTGTTCGAGCCGCCGATCCCCGACGCGCTGCAGCCGACGCTGATGATCCTGGTCGCGCCATTCGCAGTCGGCGCCTCAAGCTATGTCGTGACCACCGGACAATTCGATCTCTTCGCGCAGTCGCTCTATATGATGACCCTTTTCATGTTGGCGGTATTGGTCGGCCGGCTTCGTTATCTCAGTGTCTGCTGCCCCTTCAGAGTGTCCTGGTGGGCCGTCAGCTTTCCGCTCGCGGCCTCGGCCATCGTCGCGCTTCGCTATGCGACCGTCGAGCGGAGCTTCTTCGCGGATGCGATCGCGTGGCTGCTTCTCGCCTTTGCAAGTGTGATCATTCTGGGGCTTCTGATCCGTACCCTTGTCGGCGTCGCGCGGGGCGAGCTGCGAACCTTAAGCAGCTAGATCAAGCTGCCTTCGCCACCTTGCTCAAAGGCAGTCTGGCGGGCTCCCATCCGGCCTCCGAAAGCGCATGCACGGACGGAAACTCTCCGCCCAGGAAGAGTGCGTGCAAAGCCGCTGTCTTGTCGCCCTCACCTGCTCCGACGCCCGCGACGATTTTATCGCCTTGAATATAATAGGCCATGAAATTGCCGGCGCCGAGATCGCCTTCGACATGAACAGCGTCGAATGTCTTGGTGAGCCCGACGAGGCTCAACATCCAATGCTGGCTCGTCCAAAAGAAAGGAATGCCGGCGAAAGGCGCCGCATCGCCGAGCATGGTGCGCGCCGCGTGGCGGCCCAATTGCTCCGCGAGCCGCCAATGCTCGATGCGAATATGGGCGCCCGACGCGAAATGACTCGGGAAAGACGCAATGTCACCCGCGACCCACAGGCCTTCGGCGGCTTTCAGCGTTGCGTCGCATGTGATGCCGCCATCTGGTGAAACGCTGGCGCCTTCGATGATCTCAATGCGCGGCTTAGCCCCCGTGCCAAGCAAAACGAGATCGGCCGGAATGAGTTCGCCCGAGGCGAGGCGAACGCCAGAGACCTTGCCGTCTTTTCCTTCGAGCGCCGTGACGGAAGCCTCAAGCCTTATGTCCGTGCCGGCTGCGCGATGCGCCGCGACCAGAGCCTCGGCGATTTGGTCTCCGAACACGCGCGCGAAGGGCTTCGGGTCCGGCGTGACGACCGTTACCAGCTTCTTCTCACCGGCAAAGACGGCCGCCGTCTCCATGCCGATGAAGCCGCTGCCGACGATGACAATGGCCTTGGCTTCGGATGCAGCAAGCTTGAGACGGAGCCCGTCCGATTTGGAACGCAAAGTATAAACGCCCAAAAGATCCGTGCCCTTTATGTCGGGCACGCGTGAAGCGCATCCCGGCGCGGCAAGGCAGGCGTCATAGACGATGTCGGTGCCGTCCGCGAAGATGATCTTCTTGGCTGGCGCGTCGATCTTCGACACCGTGCGGTCGAGGATCAGCTCTATGCCTTTTTCGGCGAGCTTCTCTTTGCCGATGAGTTCCAGCTCCTCCATCGAGGTCTCGCCGGCAAGGAAAGATTTGGATAATGCCGTGCGGTCGTAGGGTGCGTCCTTCTCCATCGAGATCAATAGAATGCGCCCGTCATAGCCTTTCCGGCGCAATTCCTCGGCGCCCGCGCGGCCAGCTGCGCCCGCGCCGACGATGGCGAAGATTTTGTCGCTCTTATGCGCCGCGACGTCATTGATTTCGTCGCGATGTTCTTTGGCTGTCTGATCGTCCAACGAGACGGTGACGGCGCCGTTCTCAACCCTCGCGCTGAACGCGGTCAAGCGTCCCTCGCCCGGCGGTTCAAGATGTTCGCCCGAAGCCAGATCGAACATGGCGTGATGCCAGGGGCAAATCACCGACCCGCCGACGCGCACGCCGTCTGCCAAGGGCGCGCCCTGATGCGTGCAATGGCCGCCGACCGCCATCACTTCATTGCCGTTTCGTGACAGAAGAAGGCAAATGCCCATGACATCAAAGGCGCGCATACCGCCATCAGGAATGTCCGCCAATTCCGCGACGCGATGATCCATGTCCGGCCTCCGGTCCGAGCAACAAATAGCCGAACGACAACGCTTCGCTATTGCAGCGGTTCCTTCGCCGAAATCATAAGCTACGAATTTGACATCGCGGCATGGACCCCGTGGCGCCCGCGGCTACATACTCTACCATAGCCCTATCATGGAGGATCAGCAGCCGATGAATGCCAATTTCGATGCGATCGTCATCGGCGCCGGCCAGGCCGGGCCATCGCTCACCGGAAGGCTCACCGCGGCGGGCATGACGGTCGCCATGGTCGAACGCAAACTCTTCGGCGGAACCTGCGTCAACACCGGCTGCACGCCGACGAAGACGCTTGTCGCCAGCGCCTATGCGGCGCATCTCGCGCGCCGCGCCGCCGATTACGGCGTGAATACCGGTCCGGTCTCGGTGGATATGGCGGCCGTGAAAGCGCGCAAGGATGCCGTCTCGAAAGCCTCGCGCGAGGGCGTCGAAGGCTGGCTTCGCCATATGGAGCGCTGCAGCGTTTATCACGGCCACGCACGATTCACATCGCCGAATTCGGTACGGGTCGGAGATGATATTCTCACCGCGCCGCGCATCTTCGTCAATGTCGGCGGACGCGCGCGCATCCCGGCGATGCCGGGTCTGGATCAAGTCAAGATCCTGACCAATACCAGCCTTCTCGACCTCGACGCCCTGCCCCGGCATCTTGTGATCATCGGCGGCAGCTATATCGGGCTGGAATTCGCGCAAATCTACCGGCGCCTTGGAAGCCAAGTGACGGTGATCGAAATGATGCCGCGCCTTATCGCCCGCGAGGACGAGGATGTATCGGTGGCGGTGAAAGACATTCTCGAAGCAGAAGGCATATCGGTCCGGCTCGGCGCCGAATGCGTCCGTTTTGAAGCGCGCGGCGAAAATATAGCCGCTGGCGTCAATTGCGGATCGGGCGAGCCGGAAGTCATCGGCAGCCATCTGTTGATGGCCGTCGGGAGGCTGCCCAATACCGACGATCTCGGCCTCGAAGCGGCCGGCGTCGCGATGGACAAGCGCGGCTATATCGTCACGGACGATCAGCTCCAAACCAATGTGCCGGGCATCTGGGCCCTGGGCGATTGCAACGGCCGAGGCGCCTTCACCCATACGGCCTATAATGATTTCGAGATCGTAGCCGGCAATTTGCTCGACGGCGAAGCGCGGAAGGTCAGCGACAGGATCCTGGGCTATGCGCTCTATGTCGACCCGCCGCTCGGGCGCGTCGGCATGACCGAGACCGCGGCGCGTGGCGCGGGGCATAAGGTTCGCGTCGGCATGCGGCCTATGACGCGCGTCGCGCGCGCGATCGAAAAAGGCGAGACGCAGGGCTTCATGAAGCTCGTTGTCGATGCGGATACAAATCAGATTCTCGGGGCGGCCATCCTCGGCACCGGCGGCGACGAGGCCGTGCATGGCGTGATCGACATCATGAACGCCAAGGCGCCTTACACCGTTTTGCAGCACGCCGTGCCGATCCATCCGACGGTCTCGGAACTCATCCCGACTGTGCTCGGCGAGTTGAAACCGTGACGCCTCAATAGGCTTCCTGCTTCAGAACCTCGAAAGCGGTTTTCAGTAGGATGAAGACATCGAGCCAAAGCGACCAATTGTTGATGTACCAAATGTCGAACTCGACGCGCCTTTGCATGCGCTCCAAATAGGCTGTTTCGCCACGCAGGCCATTGATCTGAGCCCAGCCGGTAATGCCGGGTTTGACATGGTGCCGGAAGCAATAGGTTTCGATCAGAGATTTATATTGATCGTCATGGGCAAGCGCGTGGGGGCGTGGGCCGACGAGCGACATATTCCCCTTCAGGACATTGAACAGTTGCGGCAGCTCATCGATGCTGGCGCGCCGCAGCAAGCGTCCAACGCGCGTCACGCGCGGATCCTGACGCCGTGCCTGCGTGATCTTTTGACCGTCTTCGAGGACCCGCATGGTTCTGAATTTATAAATGCTGAACTGGCGCTGGTCGAAGCCGTTACGCCGCTGCCGGAAGATGATCGGTCCCTCGGTGTCGAGCCTGATTGCCAGGGCCGTGACGGCGAAGACCGGCAACAGCATAAAAATCGCGACCGACGCCAAAGTCACATCGACAAACCGCTTCGCCGCGCGCTCCGCGACGGTCATCGGCGCGCGCTGCATTTCGACGGTAATCGCAGAGCTGATTGATGAATCCGTGCGCCTCCCGCCGATCGCGGCGCGCACGACGCGATCGGGAAGAAGCCTCGCCGGCAATGGCGAATTGCGCAAAGCATCGCTGATTTCGCCGAGCAGTCGGGTTTGACTCCATCCGACCGCGATAACGAATTCCTCGGCTTGCGATTGGCGCGCGAGATTCACCGCCTTTTCGAGGGCAAGACGGCGTGCGTCATCCGCCACATCCGCCGCGTCGAGGACGATGCGACCGACTTCCTTCAATCCGAACTGATGCAGAAGATTGGCCGCGTTGAGCTGTCCGAGTTCATCGACATCGCCGATCACGACCGCGGCACGGCCAGCGATCGAATGGCTCGCGATCTTCGAGCGCACCACGACGGCCGCCATAGACCTTGTTGCGAGAAGCAGCGGCAATTCGAAAATCGAAAAGGTGAGAAACGAGCCTCTTGAGAGATCGGCGCCGACCTTGAGCAGAAAAAGAATGGCGGTCAGCACCAAGAGTCCGAAAGCCCAGACCATGGCGACTTTTGTGAAATTGCGGGTGGGATCGAGAATTTGCGGCAGCCGGTAAAGCTCGGCCGAACGCGCGAGGGACAGATGGATGAGAGCCGCCATCAAGCCGACGCCGGTCGCGACATCTATCGCAAAGGTCCCGCCCAGCCAGAAGCGCTGATAAATGGCCTGGCCGATGATGCTCGCTGCGATAATGCCCACGGCCTCGGTCAGGCCTACGAGCTGGGCTATGGCCTGATACGAGAAGCGAAGCTGCGGAACGAGACCCCAAACTCGCTCTGACGCTTCCAACCCATTGAAAGTGGACTGAACGCCCATAAATGCAACTCATGGTTAACATATTGTTAAGCATCGAGTTACCATTTTTGGTACAAAGCAACAAGAATTACGGTGTTAATATACCGATGCAGCCTAAACTTTGTCATGTCATGTGCAAATGGCACGAACGTCCAATCAATACGGTATTTTAACCGAATGCACTTTGCGCTGATTGGAACCTGTCTGAAATAAAGACAGTGGAACGAAGCCCTTATCTCTTTTTTGGAATGATCAGATCGCTCGCATCGCGAATGGATGCACAGACTGCGGCGCCGATGCCGTGAGCATAGTCGACCTCCCCGGCCCCGTATCCCGTGGTGACGAGAATGCCGCGAGCGCCGACGGCGGTGGCGAGATCGAGATCGGCGCGTTTGTCGCCAATGACGAAGGATTGGCGCGGATCGAGATCGAGGTCGCGACAGGCGGCCTCGATCATCCCCGGCAGCGGCTTGCGGCAATTGCAGGCCATGTCGGGCGCATGAGGGCAGACGTACCAGGCCGAAATCTCGATGCCCTGCTCTTTCAAAAGCGCCTCAGTGCGCGAATTGACGGCATCGAGCTGGTCCATCGTGAAATAGCCGCGCCCCACGCCCGATTGATTGGAGACGACGACAAGCGGCAGATTTTGCTTTTGCAGCCGGCGCAGGCCTTCGACGACGCCATCCAGCAATTCGACTTGCGCCGGATCGGCCAGATAGTTTTTTTCAACGATGATGGTGCCGTCGCGATCAAGAAAAACGGCGGGACGGCTCACCTGTAACGGTCCTCTTGAAGCAGATGGCATTCGAGATAGTCCTCGATGGCCTTTTCGAGCGTCAGGAACTCGAACTTCATGCCGAGGGATCTCGCCTTCGCCATATCGGCTTCTGTGAAATATTGATAGCGGTCGCGAATGAGTTCCGGCATGTCGATGAACTCGATGTCGACGCGCTTATTGAGCCGCGCGAGAAGCACTTGCGCAATGTCCAGAAAGGAACGCGCGACCCCCGTGCCTAAATTGAAAATGCCGCTGATATTCGGATTTTCGAGGAACCAGAGGACGGCGCGCGTGCAATCCTTCACATAGACGAAATCGCGTCTCTGATCGCCATGCGCGATGTTCGCGCGATAGGACTTGAACAGACGCAGGTGCTCGCCCGCTTGAACGGTGTCGAACAGCTTGACGATGACGCTGCGCATATCGTCCTTGTGATATTCGTTCGGCCCAAAAACGTTGAAGAACTTGAGGCCCACCCATTGCGGCGGTTTCGGCAGCCCGACAGCGACACGGCCTGCGAATATGTCGTCGACGGCCTTCTTGCTCCAGCCATAGGCATTGAGCGGCCGCAGCGCCTGGAGCGAAGCGGGATCGTCGCGATCGAAAAACCCGGATTCCTTGCCGCCATATGTTGCCGCCGAGGACGCATAAATGAATGGAACCTGCGTCTTGGCGCACCAATCCCATAAAGCGACGCTGTAGCGAATATTCAGCGCCGCGAGCTTGTCCACGTCGCGCTCGGTCGTCGCCGAAATCGCGCCCATGTGAATGACGGCTTTGACGCCCGAGGGATTGGTGTCGAGGAAATCGAGGATCTTTTCCGGTTCGACGAAGGCGGCGACCGAGCGTTTGGTGAGATTGCGCCATTTCTCTCCGGTGCCGAACCAGTCGACGACGGCGACGGGTCCTTTCCCTGCGCCTTCCAGATCGGCGACGATATTCGAACCGATGAAGCCCGCCGCGCCTGTAACGACGATCATTTCGCGCTCCCGCCGCCCACCGAGGCGATCAGTTTCGTGGTGCTGCGATCGGGAACCAGTTCGCATCGGAGCACGGAACCGCCGTGGCTCAAAATGAAGTCCGCACCGACGATGTCCTTGAGTTCATAATCGGCGCCCTTCACCAAGACATCCGGTATGATGTGCTCGATGATGTTCTGCGGTGTGTCCTGATCGAAGACGATCACCGCGTCGACCATATTCAGCGCGGCGATCAAATGCGCCCTGTCGGTTTCCGAATTGACCGGCCGCGTCGGACCTTTCAGCCGCCGGGTCGAGGCATCGCTGTTCAAGCCGACGATCAGGCGGTCGCAATTGGCTCTGGCGAAGTTCAGCAGTCTGAGATGGCCGACATGGAGAATGTCGAAACAGCCGTTCGTGAAGCCGATGCGCAGGCCGTCGCGGCGCCATAAGGCAACGCGCGAGCCTGCTTCGCTCCATGACAAAAGACGCGCCTCGAAACCCGATTCGTGAAACCGCTCCAATTGGGAAAATTCATCCAGAAGTTCGGTTCGCGTGACCGTGGCGGTCCCGTGCTTTCCGACCGCGATCCCCGCCGCTGTATTGGCGAGAAAGGCCGCGTCTTCCAAACCTGTTGCCGCGCCGAGCGCCAACGAAAGCGTTGCGATGACCGTATCGCCCGCGCCGACCACGTCGGAGACGTCTCTCGCCGAGGCCGCTATATGGACCGGCGGCGTTTTGCGGGTGATGAGCGTCATGCCCTTCTCGCCCCGCGTGACCAATATGCTTTCGATGGTCGTGCGTTGCAAAATGCTCTGCCCCGCGGCCACGGCCGTTTCGTCGTCGATGGACGGATCGAGACCTGTCGCCGCCTGAACCTCTTTCGAGTTGGGCGTAATCAACGTCGCGCCGGAATAACGTTCGAGCCGTGCCGATTTCGGATCGACAATCACAGGCACGCCATGTTCGCGCGCGGAGCGGATAACGCCGCCGATCACACGATCGGTCAGGACACCTTTGGCGTAATCGGACAAGATGACGACATGATGCTCCGGCAAAAGCGCCTGGGCGGTGGTGAGAAGCTCGTCTTCCAGTTCGGCAGGCACGCCGTCGGCGCATTCGCGATCGGCGCGGATGATGTGTTGGCCTTGTGCGACATAGCGGATTTTTTCAGTCGTTGGACGATTTGCGGCTTGAATAAGCCTGATCGAAATCCGCGGATCCTCGCCCAACGCGGCGATGAGATCCTGGCCTGCCTCGTCTTTTCCGATCAGGCCAATAAGCGTGCATTGACCGCTCAAAGCGCTTATGTTGCGCGCGACATTGGCGGCGCCGCCAGGAATCGCAGTCGCGGTGTTGATCGAAATCACCGGCACCGGGCTTTCGGGCGAGATACGTTTCACATCGCCGCCGATGAAACGGTCGAGCATGACGTCGCCGATGCAAAGAATTTTGACCGAGGTAAACTTATCTATCACTGACATCATTGACCTTGGGCAATGGAGGCGGGATGCCCGGACGGCTCGCCTGCTGATTATTAGCCTTGTTGCAATTTGGGTGCAAAAACACCAGTTCTTTGCTGTCGCAGGCGCGTTTTCGCCGGTTAGAATGTTCGTTTCAAGGTGAATCTATATTACGTTCTAACATTTTGTTTTAACGCATGATCTCCCGACAAAGGCCGGCCGTTTTTCAGGGACGGGTTCTAATGTCCCTGCTTTTCGAGCCCAGGCGGCAAGGCAAGCGCGGTCCCGCAGGCTTTTGACAGAGCCGCCCCCAATTTGGTGCGCTTATCGTCATCGACGATTGTCAATTGCGCATTGGACGCGATCCCTAAAGCCGTCGCCTGATCGTAGCCGAACCGCGCGACGCTGTAATGCGCGCAGAGATAATCGATGCTAGGTTCGGTCAAACCCGTGAGTTCGATCACTTTCGGACGATTGCGCAGAAAAGGATCGTTCCGGACGAGGTCTTCCGCGAAAAACAGTCTCGATTTATCGACGACGACAATATCCGTCGGTGCTTGCTGGATCAGATTCATGGCGCGGACGTAAGGTGCCACATAATCATGTGCCTGTTTCATATGGGCGGGCAGCAGCATGAACACGGCGAAGGCGCTGCAGACGGCGAGCATCGTCCGGCTGGCGCCCATCTCGGCTCTATCCTGGCGATCGGTCAATGCGATCCAGCCATAGCCGCCGAGAAGCGCGGCGCTGCCGATCAACCCATGGATATACCTATAACCCCAGCCATAGGCCTGATTGGGAAGCAAAAAGAACATGGCCGCCGTGGTCAGAAGCAATCCGGCAATCAAAGGCCCCGATATGGCGGTGCCGCGGCGGATCGCAGGATAGGCAAGGCAGGCCAAGGGCAGAAGCGCCGGATTTTGCCACGATACAAACCGCAGGATGTTCTTCAACATCAAGCCCGCGCCGGCCCAGTGGAAATCCGTCAGAAGCGCCAGGGCGCGAATGACGAAATACATGGGGCCCGTATCTTCGGTCGCTTCCGGCGACAGGCCTTCCGAAGCCAAGACAATCTTCCAATAGGCGATCCAAAAGAGACAGATGACCGCATAGCTGAGAATATAGAAACAAGCGAGCTTGCGCCGCTTCGACTCCCAGAGCTGGACGATGAAGGGCAGCACGAACAAGGGATGAAAAATGAGCTGATGCAGTCCCGAGGCGAGAAACCCGGTGACGATGGCGGCTCCATGCCCGATCTTATCGTTGCGCAGAAAAAACCAGAGCCAGATCATATTCAGCGCCAGATGCCCGGTCATCGCATAGCTGGTCATGGAAGTGACAAGCACTTGCGGAGACGTCGCAACCAGAAGCATGCTGACAAAGGCGGCATCCGGACGGTCCGGCCACAGGCGCCGGGCAACCCCGAAGGTGGCTATGATGGCGCAAGCCGCCAAGAGCGGACTCGTCCAATTGGGGTCGCCGATCAAACCGACAAGCGCGCGGAAACCCGCATTGACCGGGAGATAGCCCGAGACCCATCCGGCGCCCCCATAGATCGGAAGCATCAGCCTGGGTGCGAGTGCATTTGCGAAAATCTGCCAATCCGGTGCGATCGGCGCAACCGGCCTGCCCGAGCGAAAAATGATGGCATCGAATTCGGCCAGGATTTCATCGCGGGATACATAATAGGCGTCGAAAACGAAATGCGTGCCGGCCACGCCCAAAGCGAACACGAAAATCGTGAGGCCTATGACGACGGCACGGCGGTGCCGAAGCAGGAACATTCCGATTTCAGGTCCAAGGATCGGCAAGGGCGCGACGGCAAGTCCCGCGAGCAAAAGCGCGATCACAGCCAGCCAGAAGGCATCCTGCGTGCGAAACAGGAAATCGGCCAGCCCGACATAGTGAGGCTGGCCGAAGCTTTCGATATAGGGCTGCGCGAATGCGCAGGCGATGATCGTACCTATGCCGATCGCCAGAGCGCATGCGATCAGCGCAAGCCGCAATTCGCGCGGCAGCGGAACGGCGATCCTGCCTTTGCCGAAATCGATGCGGGCGGAAGAAAAACTGAGCATGTTATGATGACGGTGCGTAAAATTGCTTAAGAAAGGAAGATGCGGCATTTGCTTCGTCGCGGGCCTATCAACCCGTGGCGGTCTTTGAGTCCTTTTCCTTCACATCCGCCGGGCAATTTTGCGCCCGCGGATTTTGCCGGCCGCCCAGTTGACGTTTTTCTTCGTTCAAGAAATCCGCTTCATGCCCGTTGATAACGGCCAATAGGAATCCGCCAAGCACGTTTTGCGCGCCAACGACCATCAGCGTCGTGCCGATGACGGCGGGCAGCATATTATCGATCGCCATGAAATGATGTTGAGACCAATAGGCAAGAATGAGAACAAGGACGCCAAAGCCCGTCATGAAGGCGGTACCGCCCGCGAGCAGCATGGTCTCCAGCGAGATCCAACTTGCCACCCGCGCCTCCCATGGCGATGGATGCCTGTAGCCTTGCCGCCGCCCATAAAGATGAACGGCAACGGCGAGCAGGCCGGCTATATGGGCGAGCCCCAGCATGGCGCCTGCCATGATCACCCAGTAATTTCCGATCGGCGTGGCGCCTGCGAGCCCGCGAAGCGTCGCGATCCCGGCAAAGGACAGGATCGCCACAGCGAAAATAGCGGCCAGGGCTGCCGGCGCCGCGAAGGCCCATGGACTCAGCATCAAGAGATAGCGCAGATGACGCCATCCATCCCGCCATGGCCGCAGATGCGGCGGACGATCGCGCAAATCACGCGACAGCGTTACCGGCACTTCGACGATCTTCAACTTCTTCAGCGCCGCTTTGATGATAAGCTCGCTGGCGAATTCCATTCCGCGTCCGGACAGGTCCAATCGCTCGAAGCTCGATTTGGTCAGCGCACGCAAACCGCAATGCGCATCGCTGACGCCGGCGCGAAAGAAAAGATTCAACACGAAGGTGAGCGCGGGATTGCCGATATAGCGGTTCTTCCAAGGCATGGCGCCTGGCTCTATGCGTCCTTTGAAGCGCGAGCCCATGCAGAGATCCGCGCTTTCCATGAGACGGCGGATCATTGCAACGCATTCGCGAAAATCATAGGAGCCGTCGGCGTCGCCCATCACCAGATAGGTTCCATTGGCCGCATCGAGGCCGCCGACAAGCGCCGCGCCATAACCGCGCCGCTCAACCTCGACGACCCGTACGCCGAGCGCCCGCGCGATCAATTGGCTGCCATCGGCGCTGCCATTGTCGGCGATGACGATCTCACCATTGAGACCGAGTTCGCGGCGCAAGGCCTCGACGGCTTGCTTGGCATTCGCAATACAGGCGGGCAGCCATTTGGCTTCATTGAGACAAGGCATGACGATTGTCACATCGGGCTTTGCGATGCCATCCGTCCCGATTGCTGCCAAGTTCGTCATTATCGCCGTCTCGAAGAAGCCGAGCCGACGTTAGGCTTCACAGAGTTAGCGTTCCTTTAACTTCTGTCGTTCTCAAGGCTCTAAAATCGATGCTTGGGGTAAATCTTAACAAAAACTCAAGCATAGGGAGAATAAGGTCGGGCATGCGATACGCACGATCCCTGCCGGGATATTCATGAGCACGGCTCCCTCTCCATCCACACCTTGGCTGAGCGTGATCATGCCGGTCCATTGTGGAGAGCCATGGATCGAGGCCGCGCTGCAATCGATCGCGGCGGAGGAAGCCGACGGCATCGAGGTGCTGATCCTCGACAGCAGCCCATCGTCCAAGACCCTCGATCTTGCCGGGAATTATTCCGACCGCCTCAGGTTGCGCCTCTTCGAACGCCCCGACCTTTCGATGTGGCACGCCAAGACCAATGTCGGGGCTGAGATCGCGCAAGCAGATCACCTCTGCTGGCTGCATCAAGATGATCTATGGCTTCCCGGACGTGCCTTGGCTGTTCGTTCATGGATCGAGACGGCGCCGCAAGCGGCGCTTCACCTCGCGCCAGGCCTGATCGTCGATCGAAGCGGCCGCGCATTGGGAACATGGCGATGCCCCTTGCCTGAAAGCGCGCTTTCATCGGCTTTCGTGATGGAGCGGCTCCTGGTGCAGAATTTCATTTCGGCGCCAGCGCCGGTCTTCCGCAAGGATGCCTGGCTCGCCTGCGGCGGTCTCGACGAGACACTTTGGTACACGGCCGATTGGGACATTTGGCTCAGGCTCGCAGCCCGTGGCCCGGTGGTCTATCATAACGCCGTCACCACGGCCTTCCGTATTCACGGCAGTTCGCAGACCGTCATGGGCAGCCGCGATACGAGCGATTTCGCCGACCAGATGCAGATCGTTTTCAATCGGCATCTGCCGGCCTTTCTCGGCCCTGCGAAAAGCGTCGAATGCGCTGGACGTGCTTCGATCGGCGTCAACACGGCTCTCGCTTCGGCCGCGGCCGGCGATTACAGCCGTCTCCTGCCTGCCCTCGCCGGCGTTTTGCGGCTTGGTCCCGCCGGCATCCGCCGTTACATGCGCGACTCGCGGATTCTGGACCGGGTCGTTCCGCGCGTGCGGGCCAAACTCGCGGGCGCTTTTTGACATGAGTCTTGAATCGCCCATTCGCAGCGCTTTGATTTCGTCCGAACGCCCGGCCTATGCCGTCGCCCAGAGAACGGGACGTTACATGATCGTCGGCGCGATCTGTGCTGCAGTGCATAATGCGGTGATGATCCTCGGAGATCTGTCCGGAGCCTATTTTGTGGCGATGATGTTTCTTTCCTTCTCGATCGTCACGCCGCTCGGCTACGTATTGCATTCCAGTTTCACTTTTGGCGAAAGACGATCGCCTATGGGACTGCTGCGTTTCTTTATCGCCTCCTCAATAGGATTTTCGCTGTTTTTCATTTCGATGCTGGTTCTTTGCACGGGATTGGGCTTACGCGCCGCTATAGCCACGCCGCTTGTAACCGGAATGCTTTTTCTCTGGAACTATGTTTCAGCCCATTGGGCTATCATCGGCCATATGCGGTTGTTCAAGCAGCCGCAGGGGAAATGAAATGGTCCCGACTCTTTGCCCGCCGATCGAGGGCTCGCAAACCGGCCAGAACGCGATATCCGGACCCGCGAATTGCCCTTCACCCGCCGATAGGCATTGCGATCTCTACAGCCTGGGCTCGTTTCAAGACCGCAGCGGACTCTTCGGTCACGTCGAAGTGCTGCGCTGCCGTCATTGCGGCATAGGCATCAGCTATCCGCCAATTCCCGACGTTGCATTTCTATATGCGGACCGCGGCAGCCAGGATTTTCAGGCGGCCACAAACCAGGGGATTTCGCACTTCATCAAGCAGGTCGCATTCCGCAGAGAAGCGTCATCGCTACTGGCGTCGCTGCCCGAAAAGCCTGCGAGGATCATCGATTTCGGCTGCGGCAGCGGCTTGTTTACGCGATGTCTAGGCGATGAACTTCACGATGGCGAGGTCATTGGAATGGACTTCCATGCCGAAGCACCATCTGACCTGGCCGATCGCCCATATCGATCAATCGCCGCCGCCGCTCAGCTCACTCGAACGGCTGATCTCGTTCTCGCAATGCATGTGCTCGAACATGACGATGATGCAACCGGCTTGTTGAAACGGATCATGGCCTTTGCAAAACCAGAGGGTCGGATCGTGATCGAAGTGCCGAATATCGATTGTATCTGGACGGCCGTATTCGGCATCTATTGGGATGCTTGGTATCTGCCGTTTCACCGCAGCCATTTCAACAGAGCGAGTCTGCGGGCGCTCCTCACAGCGAATGGGCTGGTAATCGAACACGAAATCGACGTCTGCGTACCGACCATGGGACGTACGGTCGCGAATTACTTCGGCCGGGGCAACTCCCCGCGTTTCCTGTTTCTCGGCATCATCCTGCACCCCATTCAATGGCTGGCTGAGCGCTTATCTAAACGACCGTCGGCGCTGCGAATCATCGCACGCATGGGTTGAACGGCAGACCTTCGCCGCGGCCAAGCCTGTTCACCATGCAAGGCGCTTTTTGCCCTGCAGCATGTGCGAATCGAGACAGATCGCCTCTTCGTGATCGCAAAAACCGAACAAAACACTCGTTTTTGAATTGTTGAAATGGAACCAACCTGAAAGCGTGGTTTCGGATGATTTGGACAGGGAAATAATGTCGCGGTCTCGGATTATTTTGATTTTGCTCGGTATCGCGGCCATTGGCGCCGCAGCGATGGCCTTGTCTGGCGCTACGACGCCCAAAACCGCCTCGCGCCCCGCGCCCGGCCCTGTTCCGGTCATGGCGGCCAAGGCGGAGGCCAAGGACGTTCCGATCATTTTACGGGGCCTAGGCACGGTGACGGCCTTCAATACCGTGATGCTCAAGAGCCGTGTCGAAGGTGCCATCACGCAGATCAACTTCAAAGAAGGCCAATATGTTCATACCGGCGATCTCCTGATCCAGATCGACCCGCGCCCGTTCCAGGCCGTGCTTGATCAGGCCCAAGCCAATCTCGCCAAGGATCAGGCCACCTTGGCCAATGCCAAGGTCGATCTGGCGCGCTATCAGGATCTCCTGAAGCATAGTTTCGCGCCCGAACAGCAGGTTGCGACGCAAAATACGACGGTCCAGACGACGCAAGCCGCCGTGCAAAGCGACGAAGCCATGATCAAGGCCGCGCAGCTCAATGTCGATTATGCGGCGGTGCGGTCGCCGATAGACGGCGTGACCGGCATTAGGCAGGTCGACATAGGCAATCTCATTCAGACGGGCGGCCAGCAGAATCTTGTGACGATTACCCAGATCGAGCCGATCTATGTCATCTTCACTCTGCCCGAGGCCGATATAGGCCGCGTTCGGCAGGCTATGAATGAGGGCACGCTGAAAGTCGAAGCCTATGCCTCCGACGATAAACGCAAACTTTCCGAAGGTGTTTTGGACTTGATCGACAATAGCGTCGATCAGGCGACGGGCACGGTCAAATTGAAAGCGGAATTCAAGAATGCGGACCGGGTTTTGTGGCCCGGCCAATTCGTCAATGCACATGCGGTTCTAAGGACGATTCAAAATGGGGTGACGATCCCGTCGGCCGCGGTGCAGACCGGGCCAAATGGCACATTCACCTATACGATCGACGAGCAGTCCAAAGTCAGCATGCAGCCGATCACAATTGTGCAGACGGAGTCCAACAGCGCTCTCGTCGGCGACGGCCTCAAGTCCGGCGATCAGGTTGTCACAGCGGGTCAATTCAGGCTGCAACCGGGCATCAAGGTTCAAGTCGAGGAACATTTGGCGGATGCCGGTCAAACGCTGAGCGATGCGCCGGTCGGGACGACAGCCGCCCAATGAATATTTCCGCGCCCTTCATCCAGCGTCCGATCGCAACCATCCTGCTGATGACGGCACTCCTCGTCGGCGGCAGCATCGGCTATAATCTTCTGCCCGTCGCGGCTTTGCCGAGCGTCGATTTTCCGACGATCTCAGTCAGCGCGCAGTTGCCCGGTGCCGATCCGAACACCATGGCCTCCGCTGTAGCGCAGCCGCTGGAGCGGCAGTTCGCGCAGATCCCAGGTGTCAATCAGATCACCTCGGCGAGCGTGCTCGGCACGACCAATATCACGCTGCAGTTCGATCTCAGCCGCAATATCGACGGCGCGGCGGGCGACGTGCAGCAGGCGATCAACGCGGCGCAAGGCTTTCTGCCGAAAAACCTGCCGAACCCGCCGACCTTCCGTAAGGTGAATCCGGCCGATCAGCCGATCTTGATCTTAGGGCTAACGTCGGATTCCATGCCGCTGACGCAGCTCGATCAATTCGCCGACCTCAATGTCGCGCAACGCATTTCGACCTTGAACGGCGTCGGGCAGGTCTCGATCTTCGGCCAGCAGAAATATGCGCCGACGATCATGATCAATCCGCTCTCGCTCGCAGCCCGCGGCATCGGCCTCGACGATATAGCGAACGCGGTGACCTCCACCACGGCGAACCTTCCCGTCGGCACGCTGCAAGGCCCAACGCAATCCTATCAGATCGCCACCAATGGCCAGCTCTTCCTGCCGGCGCAGATCGCCAAAGCCATCGTCACCTATCGCAATGGCGCGCCTGTCCGCCTCGGCGACGTCGCGCAAGTGACGGCGGGCGTGGACAGTCCCTTGCAGGCGAGCTGGATCGGCGCCGCGCGCGGCGAGATGATCGGCATCTGGCGGCAGCCTGGCGCCAATACGCTCGAACTGGTCGATCAATTGAAGGCCATGCTGCCGACCTTGCAGGCGGGCATTCCTCCGGCCATCAAGATTTCGATTGTCAGCGACCGCTCGATTTCGATCCGCGACAGTTTCTCCGATGTGAAGATCACGCTCCTGGGCACGATCGTGCTGGTGATCATCGTCAGCTTTATTTTCTTGCGCGAGGTTTGGGCGACGATCATCCCGGCGCTGACGGTGCCTCTCTCGCTCGTTGGCACTTTCGCGGTGATGTATGCCTTTGGCTACAGCCTCGACAATCTGTCGCTTATGGCTCTGACGCTCGCGGTGGGCCTCGTCGTCGACGACGCGATCGTGATGCTCGAGAATATCTTCCGCCATCTGGAAATGGGCAAGGACAAGCTTACGGCGGAGCTCGACGGATCGAAGGAGATCGGCTTCACGATCGTCTCGATCACCATATCGCTAATCGCCGTTTTCATTCCCCTGCTCTTCATGGCCGGCATCGTCGGCCGCCTGTTCCGCGAATTCGGCGTGACGGTTACGGTCGCGATCGTGCTTTCGGCTTTCATCGCGCTCACATTGTCGCCGATGATTGCGGCGCTCGTTTTGAAAAATCCGCATACCGTCAAACGCGGCCGGCTTTACGAATTGAGCGAGCGCGGCTTCGAGAAGCTCGTCAATGGCTACGAACGCATTTTGAAATTGTCGTTGCGCTATCGTGCGCCGGTGATGATCCTGAACATCGCCTTGATCGGCGTCTCCATGTATTTCTTCGTCACCATGCCGAAGGGTTTCTTCCCGCAGGAAGACACCGGCATGCTCTCCGGCTTCACGCAGGCTGACCAGGACATTTCCTTCGACGGCATGAAAGACCGGCAGGAGGCGGCCTTGAAGGTCGTCATGCAGGATCCAGACGTGCTGGCCGTCGGCAGCTCGATCGGCGGCAATTCCAGTTCGGGCTTCAATACGGGCCGCATGTTCATTCAGCTCAAAGCGGTCGGAGAACGGCACGCCAATGCCGACCAGATCATCCAGCGCATGCGCGTGAAGCTCATGAAGATTCCGGGCATCGTGACCTATCTGCAATCGGTCCAAAACATCCAGCTCGGCGGCCGTCTGTCG
>JAATEW010000244.1 GCA_015655535.1 Hyphomicrobiales bacterium
CAGCTTCGGGATGCTCTATTATATCGTGCCCGTCATCTGGCACCGCACGAAGATCTATTCGACGCGCATGATCGCCTGGCATTACTGGATCGCGACGCTCGGTATCGTTCTCTACATCACCTCGATGTGGGTCGCGGGCATCATGCAAGGCCTCATGTGGCGTGCCTATGATGCGCATGGCTTCCTGCAATATTCCTTCGTCGAGACGGTCGAGCCTCTGCATCCCTTCTTCATCCTGCGGGCACTGGGCGGCATCTTCTTCCTGATCGGCGCTCTGCTCATGGTCTATAATTTCTGGAAGACGGTGCACGACGAGTCCACTGCACCTGTCGGAGCGTGAAGATGTTCCTCAAACAATCGACAATCGAAAAAAATGCTATGCTCCTCATCGTGCTGACGCTGATCACGGTGGCGATCGGCGGCGCAGTCGAGATCATCCCTCTGTTTACGGTCGAGACGACGGTCGAGCATGTGAAAGGCGTGCGGCCCTATTCGCCGCTCGAACAGCTCGGCCGCAACATGTATGTCCGCGAAGGATGCTATCTCTGCCACAGCCAGCAGATCCGCTCGCTGCGCGACGAGGTCGAGCGCTACGGGCATTACAGCCTCGCGGCCGAGAGCATGTACGACCATCCGTTCCAATGGGGCTCCGAACGCAAGGGACCGGATCTCGCGCGCGTCGGCGGCAAATATTCAAACGACTGGCACTATGCGCATTTGAAGGATCCGCCATCGCTCGTGCCCGAGACCTTGATGCCGTCTTATGCCTTCCTTGCAAACCGGGTGCTCCAATATGATCGCGTGGCGGACCATTTGAAGACGCTTCGCATCGTCAACGTTCCTTATACGGATGAAGACATCGCCAAGGCGAAGAGCGATATCGAGACCCAGGCCAATGCCGACGCCGATCAGGCGGAGCTTTTGAAACGCTACCCGAAGGCGGTCGCGGTGAATGGCAAGCCGAATGAGATCACCGAGATGGACGCGCTTGTCGCCTATCTTCAAGTGCTCGGCACGATGGTGGATTTCGCGGATGCCGCTCAAGAGAAACTCAAGCAATAGGCAAAGCTCATGAGTTCCACTCTCGAAGTCTATGCGACCCTCGCCTTCGTCATCATTTTCGGGGGCATTGTCGCCTGGGCCTATTGGCCAAGTAATCGCAAAAAGTTTGAACAGGACGGCCGGATACCGTTGGACGACGACAAAGACAAAGATCGTTAAGGGGTTGTTTCATGCCGACAAAAATCGAGAAAGACGCTCTGACAGGCAAGGAAACCACCGGTCACGACTGGGATGGAATCCGCGAGCTGAACACGCCGGTGCCACGCTGGTGGCTCTATGTCTGGCTCGCCACCATTGCTTGGGGCATAGCGCTTTTCATTCTCTATCCGGCGATCCCGCTCGGCCGTACCGCGACTGCGGGCTTGCTCGGCTATACGTCGCATGGCGCGCTCGACAAGTCGCTCAGAGCCCTTCAGGCGGAGCGCGCGCCCTTCTTCGACAAGATCGAGGCGACGAGCCTGGAAGATATTCAGAAGGACCCCGATCTTTTGTCCGTCGCCTTGATCGCGGGCAAATCGGCCTTCGCGAATAATTGCTCGCCGTGCCATGGGCCTTCGGGGTCCGGCCGTCCGGGCTTTCCCAATCTCGAAGACGATGTCTGGCTTTGGGGCGGCACGCTCGATCAAATCAAGCAGACGATCACTTATGGCGTGCGATCCGGCAATCCCGACGCGCATGTCTCCGACATGCCGCATTTCGGTGCCGACAATCTGCTGCCGCCGGATGATATTCAGGCCGTCGCCGATTATGTGTCCACGCTCTATGGCGGCCAGCAAAAGGGCACGGCGCCAGCCCCGGCCAGCGTCGAGGCTGGTGCGAAGATCTTCGGCGACAATTGCGCGCCATGTCATGGCGACAAAGGTCAGGGCAATCCGGATGTCGGCGCGCCGCGCCTGGCGTCGGCCACGCATCTTTATGGCAACGATCGTGCGACGATCGTGCATCAGGTGACTTTACCTCGGCAAGGCGTGATGCCGGCCTGGACCGGCCGGCTTGACGACGCGACCATCAAGAGTCTCGCGCTTTACGTCCACTCGCTGGGCGGGGGTCAATAGGACGCAAGGATATGAGTATCGTTCAGAAGATCGAACCGGCAGAGCCGGCAGACGCTCCAGAGCAAGATCTTCGCTTGGTGAAAGATCGCGTCCGCGTCTATCCGATGTCGGTCAAGGGCATGGTGCGGAGTTTCAAATGGGAAGTCCTCGCCTTCTGCCTGCTGGTCTATTATCTGCTGCCCTGGCTCAGGTGGGATCGCGGGCCAGGCCGTCCCGATCAAGCCGTTCTGGTCGATATATGGAACGAGCGGATGTATATCCTCGGCTTCGAATTCTGGCCGCAGGACATTTATCTTCTGGCGGGGGCGCTGATCCTCGCGGCCTTCGCGCTTTTCATGGTGACGAGCCTGCTTGGCCGCGTCTGGTGCGGCTACACCTGTCCGCAGACGGTCTGGACCGATCTCTTTCTCGGCGTCGAGCGCCTCATCGAAGGCGACCGCAACGAGCGCATAAAACGCGATACCGGGCCGCTCTCCTGGGACAAGATCTGGCGCAAGACCGCGAAACATTCGATCTGGCTCTTCGTCGCCTTTTGGACCGGCGGCGCCTGGATCATGTATTATGTCGATGCCCCGACGGTCACATGTGAGTTCTGGACCGGCACAGCGTCCTTTCAGGTCTATTTCTTCACGGGCCTCTTCACCGCGACGACCTATCTGCTCGCCGGCTGGGCGCGCGAGCAGGTCTGCACTTATATGTGCCCTTGGCCGCGTTTCCAGGCGGCGATGCTCGACGAGCAGACGCTGACCGTCACCTATCAGGGCTGGCGTGGCGAACCGCGCGGCAAGAAGCACCCGGACGAGACTTGGTCCGGCCGCGGCGATTGTGTCGATTGCAATGCCTGCGTCCACGTCTGCCCGACCGGCATCGATATTCGCGACGGGCAGCAGCTCGAATGTATCGGCTGCGGCCTCTGCATCGATGCCTGCAATCATGTCATGACCAAATTGGAGCGGCCGAACTGGCTGATCACCTGGGACAACCTTGTGCGTCAGAATGCCAAAATCAAACACGAAACGGTGCCGGAGATCCGTTTCCTTCGGCCACGCACCCTGATTTACGCCGCCGTCCTCGTCGCAGGCGCTGGGGGCATGGCCTATGCCGTCACCAATAGAAGCGAGCTGAACCTCATCGTTCAACGCGATCGCGCGCCGCTCTTCGTGCGTCTCGCCGATGGCACCTTGCGCAATGGCTATACGCTGAGCATCGCCAACAAAAAGCCGATGGCGCGGACCTTTCAATTAAGCCTCAAAGGCATGGACGGCGCCGAGCTGGCCTTGCCGGAAAGCTCCGGCGGGCAGGCTTCAGCCGTCGATGTCGCGGCCAAAGCCGATACGGTCACGGATGTGCGGGTGCTCGTGCGGGCGCCGTCCTCGGTCCATGGCAATGTGCCAGTGTCCTTCGTCCTGCGCGATACTTTGTCCGGTGCGACGCAGGAATGGACTTCGACTTTCCTTGCGCCTTCGGCCACAGCGGAGTGATGTCATGCAAAAGAGCTCCTGGCGTTTTTTCCCCCTTGCCATCGTGGCCTCTCTCTTGGCCGTCGTCATCGTTGACGGGGGCATGATCTTCGCGGCCGTGCATAGTTTTCCGGGAGCGGCCGACGATCACGCCTTCGACACCGGCAATAAATATAATGAGATCCTCGAAAATGTGGCGCGCCAGGCGAAGCTCGGCTGGCAGCTCAACGTCAAAGTCGTAAGCCGCGACGTCGAGGTGACGCTGACCGATCGAGACGGCGCGCTTCTGCCGGGTGCCGCCATTGAGGCGGTTGCAACCCATCCGGTCGGGCCCGCGCAGCCGACGAGTCTTGCCTTCGCGCCGGAAGGTGCGAGCTATGTCGCGCGATCGGCGCTGCCAACGCCCGGCCAATGGGATCTGGGCCTTACCGCCAGCGTCGGCGAGGTCACATATCGCGCAACGCGCCGGGTCGTCGTTCAATGAATATGCGCGTCGCGCCGCCGCATGCCGATGCGGCGTGTGCTTGCGCGCATTGCGGCCTGCCTGTGCCGCCTGACGC
>JAATEW010000042.1 GCA_015655535.1 Hyphomicrobiales bacterium
GCACCAGAACGAGAGGCCGTTCTCGACCGTCGCATCCTCACGGATGCGCGAGATGAAGGTCGCATCTTCGCCAGCCGCCTCATGCGGGGTCATATAGCCGCCGGGCTCGTGCTTATCGATGACGAGACAGCCAGGGGCTTCGCGCAGAATGTCGCGTGCTTCGTCGGCTGAGATCGGCTTTTCGAATTCGACATTCACCGATTCCGCATGGCCGACGAAGACTGGCACGCGCACGCAGGTCGCGGTGAGCTTGATCTTCGGGTCGAGCATTTTCTTCGTCTCGGCCATCATCTTCCATTCTTCCTTGGTGTAGCCGTCCTCCATGAAGACGTCGATCTCAGGAATCACATTGAAGGCGATGCGCTTTGCAAATTTTTGGGTCTCGACCGGATCCGACACGAAGATGGCGCGCGTCTGCGAAAACAATTCGTCCATCGCTTCCTTGCCGGCGCCGGAAACCGATTGATAGGTCGACACGATGACGCGCTTGACGATGGCAACGTCATGCAAGGGCTTCAAGGCGACGACGAGCTGCGCCGTAGAGCAATTTGGATTGGCAATGATGTTCTTCTTCGAAAATCCGACGATCGCATCGGCATTGACCTCTGGCACGATCAGCGGGACCTCGGGGTCCATGCGCCAGGTGGAGGAATTGTCGATGACGACGCAGCCTTGCTTGCCGATCTTTGGCGACCATTCCCTGGAGATAGCGCCGCCGGCCGACATCAGGCAAATGTCCGTGCCGGTGAAATCGTAATTTTCGAGCACCTTGCATTTGAGGACTTTGTCGCCGAAAGAAACTTCCGTGCCGATCGAGCGCGACGAAGCCAGCGCGACGATCTCATCGATCGGAAATTGACGCTCGGCCAAAATATCGAGCATTTCGCGCCCGACATTGCCGGTGGCGCCGACGACGGCGACCTTAAAACCCATTTCGATCTCCTAAAAGCATGACCCCGAAAACGTGCAGACGTTTCGGATCAGGTCATGCGCCAAATAAAAGTGCTGGACCGCCGATTTCATAATCCATGCGCGGCGGCCTCGCAATGAATGGCGCGAATGGGCGTGTCCCACCCCTGCGCCTTCAAATTTAACCTTGTCGCGACGATTTAAAGGGGCTGTTGACGCTAAATCGAGATCGTACAGTCCCGGTAACGGTCGACTCACCCCGGTATTTACATAGTGGCTTCTATCTAAGGGGGAGGCCCGCCCTGGCGGGTTTTAGATGAAGTCATGCGTTTTTCGTCGAAGGCCCGCTACGGGTCGTTGAATTTTTCGCAGCCCGCAGAGCGGGCATCACGCTTTCGCTGGCGTTTGGCGGGCCTGGCTCTGGCCACGCTCGCGTGCGGGTTGGGTCTAGCGCTTCTGGCGGAAGCCGACGCGCCGCTGCCATCGGCGCATGTGGAGCAAGCGGCGGCGCCGGCGCCCTCCTGGACCCAGATCAACCGGCCGTTCGAACTTTATGGCCTCGAAGTACCTGAAGTCGCGAAGCTTTCGAAATCCTACGAAGCGCGCCGGCATGTGACCGGCGGGGGCCGGCAGGATATTCTGACCTTCGGCAGCCCCACGTCAGGCGGCGCCTATTTTCGCCTGGTTCTCTACCGGCTTGGTGACGAGGAAGCGCAAAATGCGCCGTTTTTCGTCGAGTTGGCGCGCCGCGCCGCCGATGGCGGCCTCGCCATCGCCAAAAGCCAAGCGGCTGTTCCTCTCGCGACGCGGTTTGGCGACGCCGAAATCGCGGATCTCTCGCTGGCATCGGCCGATGGTGGGGCCTTGGCCTGTCTCGGGTTCCGGATGGACGCCAGGACTCTGCCCTGGCGTATGACGGGATTTGCCTGCGGCGGCAGCAACCCGCTGTCGCGCCCGGCGCTTTCGTGCATTTTCGACCGTTTGGATCTGCACAGCGCTGGAGAGGACCGGGCTCTGGCAAAATTCTTCGCCGACGCCGAATTGCGCCGCAATCCGGCCTGCGCGGGAACCCGTCTGACGCCGGCCTCCGCCCACGCGGCCTGGCTCGACGAAAAAGACACGCCGCCGCCCCTGAAACTATCAAAACATTGAGCGTAGAGGCTTTTGAGGCACAGCCATTGAACCAAATAGCGCCTATAACGTTATCAGCGGGGGCCTTAGGGGATTCGAATATGCGTCGTTTTGCGACTTCACTGGTTTTAGGCTCGGCAATTGCGGCGAGCCTCGTTTTGGTCGCAGGCAGCGCCAATGCCCAGAACCCGAAGAAAAAGATTCACCATTACACCCGCTATCCGGCGCCTTACGTGAATAACGAAGGCATCGTGCAACCGCCGCTGACGGTCAACAAGCGCAGCTTCCTCGATCCGGGCCCGGTTGTGCCGCAGGGCTCGGAGTCGAATTACGTGGTTCAAAATACCTATTTCGCGCAGACGCCGGACCAGAATTTCGCCCGATCGAAATTCGGCAACGAGGCTCTGCCTCAGCCGCTCGAAGTTCCGGGCCGTCCGGGTCCCGCGCTCGAATTCTGGACTCCGGCCTATCCCTATTATCCCTACTGAGACGACCTTCATTCGAACCCAGGCCGGTTAGGGCATCTACGCCGGTATGCGGATGTGCAATGGTTAAAAAAAACCGGGGGCTTTTCGAGCCCCCGGTTTTTTTGCGCTGGCGCCCCATTTTGTTTGTCACAACTTCCTGCCAGTCTAAGCCCGTTCCACCGGGACGATCGAAATGAAAGGGGAATGCCATGAGCGTGTTCGGAAGTATCGTGTCAACGATTTTTGGCCATCATCAACAGACCGCGGCGGCTAACCCTCCGGTCGTGACGCCGCAAACCTCGACGGCCGCGGCCACCGGCGCCGCCGCGCCGGAAGTGGCAGCCGCTACGCCGATCGACGCCGCGCCCGCGACGGCGCAGATCGCGGGCGTCGACGTGGAAGCCGTCCTGACGAGCCTCGCCGCGCATCATCATGAAAAGCTCGATTGGCGTCATTCGATCGTCGATCTCTTGAAGCTTCTCGGCCTCGACTCGAGCCTCGAGTCGCGCAAGGAACTCGCCAAGGAATTGCATTATACCGGCAGCACCGATGATTCAGCCGCCATGAACATCTGGCTGCATAAGCAGGTGATGGTGAAGCTCGCCGAGAACGGCGGCAAGGTGCCGGACGAGTTGAAGCACTGAACCCACTGCTTTAGAGGCGCATCATGGCCGTGCTTGTTACGGCCATCCACGCCAAGCCACTGCAATACAGCCCTGCGAGAGCGGGATGCGAAAAAGTGGATACCGGTTTTCGCTAAAATCCCGCTCTAATCTCAACTCGCCTGCAACGCCGCCAGAATCGCATCGCCCATCTGAGAGGTCGAGACCGCGTCGCCCGTTGGCCCTTTGATGTCGGCGGTGCGAAGGCCCTTGTCGAGCACGCTCGATATGGCCTTCTCGATCTTGTCCGCCGCTTCGATGAGTCCGAAGGAATAGCGCAGCGCCATGCCGAAGGAGGCGATCATCGCGATCGGGTTGGCGATGCCTTTGCCCGCGATGTCCGGCGCGGATCCATGCACCGGCTCGTAAAGCGCCTTGCGCTGGCCGGTCTTCTGATCGACCTCGCCGAGCGAGGCGGACGGCAGCATGCCGAGCGAGCCCGTCAGCATCGAGGCAATGTCGGAGAGAATGTCGCCGAAGAGATTATCCGTGACGATGACGTCGAACTGCTTCGGCCGCCGCACAAGCTGCATGCCGAGCGAGTCGGCAAGCTGATGCTCGCATTCGACATCTTTATAGTCGCGGGCGTGCAGCGCGATCACGGTCTCGTACCAGAGAAGACCGGACTTCATCACATTATGCTTTTCGGATGAAGTCACCTTGTTGCGGCGCTTGCGCGCCAGTTCGAAGGCCACGCGGGCGATACGCTCGATTTCGTAAGTGTCATAGACCTGCGTGTCGATGGCGCGCTTCTGTCCATTGCCGAGATCGAAAATCTCTTTCGGCTCACCGAAATAGACGCCGCCGGTCAATTCGCGCACGATCATGATGTCGAGGCCGTCGACCAACTCGCGCTTCAGCGACGAGGCATCGGCCAGCGCCGGATAGCAGATCGCGGGACGCAGATTGGCGAAAAGCTGCATGTCCTTGCGCAGGCGCAGGAGCCCGGCTTCGGGGCGCACGTCGTAAGGATCGCCATCCCATTTCGGGCCGCCGACGGCGCCGAGCAGCACGGCATCCGCCGCCTGGGCGAGCGCCACGTCGGAATCCGAGATGGCCTTGCCATGCGCGTCATAAGCGCAGCCGCCGACGAGGCCTTTTTCGAATTCGAAGGCGGCGATGCCTTCCTTGGTGAACCATTGGGCGATCTTTTCGACTTCGGCCATGACTTCAGTGCCGATGCCGTCGCCGGGAAGGATGAGTAATTTGTAGGTCGCCAATTTTTTCTCCTGCTTCTGGCGTGCTTTTAAGCAGGTTGGCCGGGCAGGGGCAAGTGGCATACCAAGAGAGCAAAGGTCTGGCTTATAGCGCTGTCCGAAGGCTCGTAGGGAGACGGCGATTTCAGCTTATTCAGCCCGCCTTGCATTTCCGGGCGAGCGATTCCTTCGCGATGTCGACGGTGGTGCCCGTCACATGCTTGCGCAAGAGACGCGGCAGGCGGCGCTTGTCGCGCGCGGCCAGCGCTTCGATGATTTCCTCATGCTCCTCGACCGCTTTCTTCCAGCTTGCTTCGCTCTTGCGGGCGATGAAACGATGCGAATGGATGCGCGTCAAAAGGCTCTGATACATGGACGCGAGCGTCGCATTGCCGGCAAGCTCGAAGAAGGCCTCATGAATGAGGCGGTTGAGACGCAGATAGGTGCTTTCATGGCCTGACCTATAGGCCTTCATCATCTGCGCGTGCAGCGCCTCAACGTGCGCGATATCGGCATCGCTCGCATGGTCGCAGGCGAGTTCCGCCGCGAGCGATTCAAGCGCCGCCATGATCGGAAAAACCTCCTTGATCTCGTCTTCGCTGATCTCGGCGACGATCGCGCCCCGTTGCGGCAGAAGCTGAACGAGGCCTTCGGCGGCGAGAACCTTGAGCGCTTCGCGCAAGGGCGTGCGCGACACGCCGAAACGTTCGCAAAGTTCGCGTTCGGAAATCTTGTCGCCGGGCTTCAGATCGCCGTCAAGGATCATTTCGCGCAGGCTCGGCGTCAGCGCATCGTGGAGGTTCTGTCTTGGGATGAGGGTCGAAACGGACATGCGCGCGATTTCTTGAATCATCAGCCGGATAGGCCGGGCGGATTAAACCGTCTTGTCAGTCCGAAGAAAAGAGAATAATGCATTCAAAATACATTATTCATCCCTTTGCGGGGATGGCCGTCCGCCGTCGAGCATGGCGGGACCAATGAAAGAAGATTGACCCATGGATGAAGCGCGGCGCGAAGCTTCGGCCGATGGAGCCCCTTCGAGCACCGGCGCGGCGCATGAGGCGGCAAGAGGCCCCCGTCTTCCGCTCGCCGGCATCAAGGTGCTCGATGTCACGCAGGTCATGGCCGGGCCTTTCTCGACCATGCTGCTGGCCGATCTTGGCGCCGATGTCGTCAAGATCGAGCCGCCGGGCTCGGGCGATCAGACACGCGGCGCGATGGGTTTCAAGATGAAGGGGTCGGACAGCCTCGGCTTTCTCAACTTGAACCGCAACAAGCGCAGCTTGGCGCTCAACCTCAAGAACCCTGCCGGCAAGGCGGCCTTCCTCAAGCTCGCCGAGACGGCGGATGTCATTGTCGAGAATTACCGGCCGGGCGTCGTGAAGCGCCTCGGCATCGATTACGAAACCGTCGCGGCGATCAATCCGCGCATCGTCTATGCGAGCATTTCGGGCTTCGGCCAGACCGGGCCCTGGGCCGACCGGCCGGGCTTCGATCTGATGGCGCAGGCCATGTCGGGCGTGATGAGCGTCACCGGCCATCCAGGCGGTCCGCCGGTCAAGGCAGGCGTGCCGGTTGCCGACATCGGCTGCGCGCTCTTCGCCACCTATGCGATTCTTGCGGCCTATATCGGCGCGCAGGCGACGGGTCGCGGCCAATTCATCGACGCCTCGCTGTTCGAGGCAGCGCTTGCCTTTTCGATCTGGGATATTTCCGAATATTGGGGCACGGGCCGCGTGCCGACGCCGCTCGGCACGGCAAATCGCATGAGCGCGCCCTATCAAGCGGTGAAGGCGTCCGACGGCTATTTTGTCCTCGGTGCGACGAACCAGAAATTATGGAGCGCGCTTTGCCAGGAGATTGGCCGGACCGATCTGCTCGAAGACGCGCGCTTCACCGATATTCCGAAGCGGCTCGGCAATCGCGAGGTGCTGATCGAGGAGCTTGAGAAGACCTTCGCAACCAAATCCGCCGAGGACTGGATCGCGCAATTGATGGCCGTCGGCATTCCCGTCGGCCGCGTCCATACTTATCCCGAAGCTTTCGAAAGCGACCACGGCATCCATCGCCAGATGCGCCTCGACATAGACCATCCGGTCGAGGGCAAGATTCCGAACATCGGCTTTCCGGTAAAGCTCATGGGCACGCCGCAACAGGTCCGCCGCCACCCGCCGCTTCTCGGCGAGCATACGGATGAAGTGCTCGGGGGCGCCGGCTTCGACGCCGCTGCGATCGATGATCTGCGCAAGCAAGGAGCCTTCACGCCGTGAGTCAGGATCAAGGGCGCGTAAGCCTGCGGATCGAAGGCGCCGTCGCCTATATCACCTTCGAGAGGCCTTCGGCGCATAATGCGATGACATGGGCTATGTATGAGGCTCTGGGCGAGGCCTGCGGCAAGATCGACGCGGACAAGACCATTCGCGTCGCGGTCTTGCGCGGGGCCGGCGGCAAGGCTTTCATTTCGGGCACGGATATTTCGCAATTTTCCGCCTTCGCTTCCGGCGAAGATGGTCTCGCCTATGAGGTCAAGGTCGATCATTATGTCGAGACGGTGGAGCGGCTGCGGGTGCCGAGTATTGCCGCGGTCGAAGGCTATGCGGTTGGCGGGGGGCTTGCGATTGCCAATGCCTGCGATCTGCGCATCGCAACGCAAGGCGCGCGTTTCGGCGTGCCGATCGCGCGCACGCTCGGCAATTGTCTCTCGGCCGCAAACATAAGGCGGCTCTGCGCCACGCTCGGTGTCGCCTGGGTGAAGCGCATGCTGCTTCTTGCCGAAATGCCGACGGCCGAGATGCTTCAACCCTTGGGCTATGTGGCGGCGATCGTCGCGCCGGACGCGCTCGACGCGGAGATCGTGCGCACCGCCGAGCGCCTTTCAGCGCATGCGCCGCTCACCATGACCGCGACGCGCGAGACTGTGCGGCGGCTTGCCGTGACGCCCGAGCCAAACATCTCGGATCTCATCCGCGCCTGTTATGGCAGCGCGGATTTTCAGCGCGGCGTCGAAGCCTTCACGACCAAGCAGCAAGCTGTCTGGCAAGGCAATTAGAACCAAATCAAAAAAAGCGGAATGGAAGCGTCAGGATGATCAAGCAAGTCAATGCCGGTGTCCTCAACGTCGCCTATCTTGAGCTAGGGTCACCGGAGGGCTGGCCCGTCGTGCTGCTCCACGGCTTTCCTTACGATGTTCATGCCTATGATGTCGTCGGGCCCGAACTCGCCAAAGAAGGCGCGCGCGTCATCGTGCCTTATCTGCGCGGCTATGGACCGACGACATTCCGCTTTCCGCAGACGCCGCGCGTCGGCCAGCAGGCGGCGCTCGGTACGGATCTTCTCGCGCTTCTCGATGGGCTCGGCATAGCCTCGGCCTATTTGGCCGGCTTTGATTGGGGTGGACGCGCGGCTTGCGTCGTTTCGGCGCTCTGGGCGCAGCGCGCGCGCGGCCTTGTTTCCTACAATAGCTATAATATTCATAACATCGCGACAGCGATGGTGCCGGATACGCCGGAAAACGAACACCGCCTTTGGTATCAATATTATCTGCAGACGGAGCGCGCCCGCGCCGCGCTGAAGAAAGATCCGAAGCCGCTCTGCAAATTGCTTTGGCGGCAATGGTCGCCGACCTGGGCTTTTGACGATGCGAGTTTCGCGCAGACCGCGAGCTCTTTTGCCAATCCGGATTTCGCCGATGTCGTGATCCATTCCTATCGTGCACGCTTTGGCCTCGCGCCCGGCGATCCCGAGCTCGACGATGTCGAGGCGCAATTGGCGCGTCAGCCGCCAATCACCGTGCCGGCCGTCACGCTCGACGGATCGGCCGATGGCATAAGGCCAAGCGGTACGGCGACCCAAGCCTCGCATTTCACCGGATGGCATGAGCATCGCGTCATCGCGGACGCGGGTCATAATGTCCCGCAGGAAAAACCGCATGATTTCGTCGACGCGGTGCTGAGCGTAAAAAAAGCGAAAGAAGGTTAGACGGCGCGGGCACGCTTCATTGCACGAAAGCGGCTGCCGTGAAGCTCCATGTCCATCGCCGAGGCGGCACTTTGCAATCGCCGATCGGCTTGTCCTCACAGGTTCCGCGCGGCGGGTCTACCGACAGGCTGTAGAAGATCTGCTGCGCATTTTTCGCAAATCCTTTGAAGGTGCTGAACGGACCGTCGGCGTCGCGCTCGGTGAGATGCTTCCAACCGGCGAGAGCCGCGGCAATCTTGTCCTGCGCAGTCTCGAACGGGATCGTTAAGCCTTTTGCCTCGCCCGACAGGAGACAGGCGTTTCCATGCAGGCCTTCGGGGTGCGCGGGCGCGCCGATCTTCACCGTCAATGGAATGCCGATCGCTTTACCGATGGCTCTGGCCGCGGCATCGCAGTCCTGCTGCGGCAAAGGCTCGATGCGGGATTGCGCCGCGAAAGCCGGAGAAATCGCAATGACGCTCAAGAGCGCGATTAAGGAAAACAATCTTTTGAACATGATGGCGAACGTCTGAGTTGCACATGCATCGTATTGAGCAGTTGAACCTGCTCACAGAGGTGACAAATAAGCTTTTTCAAAAAGCGCTTATCTTGATTCAAATCCATTGAAGGAAAGGCTGTGACTTCGTCAATGGGTTGTTAGGAAGTTCCACTCAACATCCGCCGTGAGTTTACAGCTCGTAAATTTATTAAGATTTACTGAGGGGCGATATCTTGCTTCAGGCGATTCCCAGGATTCAAAGCCGCTATTATGTCGCGATTGCCGTATTGGCAGCCGCAACGCTGTCCTACCAGATCCTGCTAACGCGGTTTTTCAGTGTCATCCTGTACTATCATTTTGCATTTGCTGCCATTTCGCTTGCCATGCTTGGGCTCACCCGCGGGGCGATGGAGGTCTACCGGAATCCGGATCGCTATGTTCCGGCACGCGTAGGGGCAGAATTCGCACGTCACGCGTCGTGGTTCGCGATCACCGGCGTAGGCGTCATGATCGCCTTCCTATGCATGCCGCTTGTGGTTCCCCCAGACTACCTGGTCTATGGCCTGGCGATGGCAACCGTTGCTTTTATAACGCCTTTCAGCGAAGGCGGCGTTTGCATAACGCTGTTGTTGACGCGCCTTCCCTACGGTGGCGGGTGGCTCTATGCGGCCGACCTTTTAGGAGCCGCGCTCGGCTGCCTTGGGGTCATTTTCCTATTGCTGGTGATCGATCCGGTAAGCGCCACACTCTGGATCGGGGCCCTTGCCGCCGGCGTGGGCTGGCTCGTGGTTCGCGACAGTGATGACGTCTACAGCTTGCGTCTCAGCCGTGCGGTCGCGCTTGCCCTTGCCGTCGCGGCGACCGCGCATACGGGATTGGATGCGTCGGGCAAAAGCCACCTCGGAGTCTTCTGGGCCAAAGGGCTTCAGCAGACAGGCACTGTCTTTGAACGCTGGAACACCTATTCGCGCGTCAGAGTGACGGAGCGTAGAGAAAGCATTCCGTTCGGCTGGGGCTTCGCCCATAGGCCTCAGACCAAAATAGATCAGGACTATCTCGACATCGACGCAGATGCGGGCACGGTCATTACCCGGCTGGATGGGGATATCAGCAAGCTGTCCTATCTCAAGGATGATGTCATCAACGCGGCCTATTTGGTGCAGACGCCGACGGACGTCGCCGTTGTTGGCGTGGGCGGCGGACGCGATGTTCTTTCGGCGCTCTTTTTCGGGGCGAAGCGCATATATGGAATTGAGATCAACCCCGCGATCTTCGAAGTGCTCACCGACAAGTTCGCCGATTTCTCGGGCCATCTCGATCACCAGCCAGGCGTGTCCTTGGTCAATGCCGAGGCCCGCAGCTACATCAACCACTCGCCCGACCGACACGACCTCATCCAGATTTCGCTGATCGACACTTGGGCCGCCACGGCTGCCGGAGGACTGACACTGACGGAAAACCGCCTTTATACTGTCGAGGCGTGGGAGGATTTTTACAGGGCGCTGAAGCCCGATGGGCTGCTCTCGGTGTCGCGCTGGTATGACCCGGACAGCCACCGCGGCGAGTTTTATCGCCTCGTTGCGATCGCTGCGATCGCGCTTCAGCATCAGGGCGTCGCGGCCGAGAATCTAGCTCGCCATGTCATTGCGTTGAATGTCGGCAACATCGTGACGGTCATTACCCGTCCCGACGCCTTCACCGATGCGCAATGGGCAGGCGCGCGTACGAGACTTCTGGCGCAAGGCTTCAAGATACTCTTAGGGCCTGATGTCGTTTTCGACTCCGTGACTTCGACATTGATGTCCGGCAAAGCGGATACGGCTTTCTTCGCTTCGCTGCCGGAAAATGTCACACCATCCACGGATGACAATCCGTTCTTCTTCTATACGGCGCGTCTTGGGACTCTGATGGCTGTGGATGCGTCGGTCTCCATGAATAATAACGCGGCGATTGCCATGACAAGGTTGCTCGTCATCGCAGCGCTTTGTGCCTGCGTGTATTACATTGTCATTCCCTTCATTCGTCTCACGCGGCGGATGCCGCTGTCGACGCTGACGCCGCCCGTAGCCTACTTCAGTGCGATCGGCATGGGATTCATGCTGATCGAAATATCCCAGATGCAACGGTTGATGGTCTTCCTTGGACATCCCGTCTACGGGCTGGCCGTGGTTCTTTTCACCATCCTCCTTTTTAGCGGGGCCGGCAGCGCCACGGTCGGCGCGCAAATGCCGCGGCTGGGTGGAGTCGTCGCCAGGGTTACGGCCCTTTTGATTGCGCTCGTCATGGCAGGCTTGCTCACGCCCTTCGTCACGACCTGGGCGCGATCGGAAATGACCGAGATGCGCATTCTGGTGTCGGTGGTGCTTCTGGCACCCCCGGCGTTTTGCATGGGGATGATGTTCCCGCTTGGGTTAAGTATCTGGCGCCGTTACACGGAGCTTCTGCCGTTTTTCTGGAGCGCGAACGGAATCACGTCGATGTTTGCATCGGTCGCGGGCATGGCCCTGTCGATCGAACTGGGCATTGCCAAGACATATGCGATCGGCATCTGCTTCTATGCCGTGTGTGCATTCATCATCGTCAGAAGCTGCCGAGCGAATCTGATCGGCGCGCGGACAGAGCGGCCAATCGAGGGGCTGGGATTGGCGCGTCGGGAGGAAGCTGCCGCAGCCAAGCCGGCCGCGGCGGCATCGATCGAATTGGCTTAGCTTTCCGTCCCGCGTGATAAGCGCAAGTTCCGGCATCACGCCGCCGCGAGCTGGCGCAGCACGTAAGGCAGAATGCCGCCGTTCTTGAAATATTCGAGCTCGTCCTCAGTCGCGATGCGGCAGAGCAGCGGCACAGTCTTCACGCCGCCGTCGGCATATTTGATTTCCGCTTCCATCATTTGACGCGGCTTCAGGCCTTCGCCCAGACCATGGATCGTGACGATCTCGTCGCCCTTGAGGCCGAGGCTCGTCCAGGTCGTGCCAGCCTCGAAGGTGAGCGGCAACACGCCCATGCCGACGAGGTTCGAGCGGTGGATGCGCTCGAAGCTCTCGGCGATGACGGCGCGCACGCCCAAGAGCTGGGTGCCCTTCGCGGCCCAGTCGCGCGACGACCCGTTGCCATATTCGGCGCCGGCGAAGATCACGAGCGGCACGCCTTCCTCTTTATATTTCATCGCCGCATCGTAGATCGGCATGAGCGTGCCGTCGGGCCAATGTTTGGTGAGGCCGCCTTCCGGCACCGAGCCGTCCTCTTTCTTTTCGCGGATGAAATTCTTGATGCGTATATTGGCGAATGTGCCGCGCATCATGATCTCATGATTGCCGCGCCTTGTGCCATATTGATTGAAGTCCTTGGCCGCGACCTGCCGCTCTTCGAGGAAGGTTCCGGCGGGCGAGCCTTGCTTGATCGAACCCGCCGGTGAAATATGATCGGTGGTGATCTTATCGCCGAAGAGCGCGAGAATGCGCGCTCCTTCGATCTCTTTGACGGGGTCCGGCACCATCGTCATGCCTTCGAAATAGGGCGGGTTCTGCACATAGGTCGAGCCCATGTCCCACTTATAGGTCTCGCCCACGGGGGCCTTCACCTTGCGCCAATGTGCATCGCCTTCGAAAACATCGGCATAGCGCGATTTGAAGACTTTGCGCGTGACGAAATCCTCGATGAAGGCCTCGATCTCCTCGCCCGATGGCCAGATCTCCTTGAGGTAGACGGGTAGGCCTTTCTTATTGTGGCCGATCGGCTCCTCGTCGAGATTACGCGTCACCGTGCCGGCAATGGCATGGGCGACGACGAGCGGCGGCGAGGCCAGATAATTCGCCTGCACGTCGGGGCTGACGCGGCCCTCGAAATTGCGGTTGCCCGAAAGTACGGCGGCCGCGACGATGCCGTTCTCGTTGATCGTCTTCGAAATCTCCGGCGGCAAGGGCCCCGAATTGCCGATGCAGGTCGTGCAGCCGAAGCCGACAAGATTGAAGCCGAGCTTGTCCAAATCCTTCTGCAGGCCGGAGGCCGAAAGATATTCGGCGACCACCTGGCTGCCCGGTGCGAGCGAGGTTTTGACCCAAGGCTTGGTCGAAAGGCCTTTTGCCAAAGCATTGCGCGCGAGAAGACCCGCGCCGATCAGCACATTGGGGTTCGACGTATTGGTGCAGGAGGTGATCGCGGCGATCACCACATCGCCATGGCCGAGATCGAAATTCTTGTATCCGACCGGATAGCGCGTCTCCGCGTCGGC
>JAATEW010000190.1 GCA_015655535.1 Hyphomicrobiales bacterium
ACGCCTCGCGAATGAGCGCGCACTATAGTCACGAAAGACCTGAGCGCAAGTCTTCATCCGACCTCTTCCCAGGCGCCTCGCTTATTGATTTTCCCGTGGTTTTTCTGCGAGAAATGATGCTTGGACCATCCGGGCTCACCGCCCTCTCCGCTTCGGCATCCCGTGCCGGACGTTCCCGCTAGAGAACAATGCTGCGTTTGCTCTTCCGCTTCATGGGTATACTTGCCGTCGCCGCCGCTTTCGCCTCGCTCATCATCGATGGGACGCGGTCGATCGCCGGCGGCGCGCTGTCGCTGACGCCTTTCGGGCAGACGGTGATTGCCTTTTTTCCCCATCAATTTCCGCTACTGAAGCCGGCCGTCGAGCGGAATATCCATCCGTTTCTCTGGGATCCCGTCCTGCTCACGCTCTTTCTCATGCCGACCTGGCTGATTATCGGCCTCTGCGGCCTGATCCTCCTGGCGCTCACCCGCAAGCCGGCGCCCAAGATCGGCTATTCCAACCGATAGGGGAGCCGCCCTTTATACTGGCGCCGGAAAGCCCTATTTATGGGAAAATCTTCGTTTCCTTTCCGTGAGGCTGCCATGTTCTCATTCCGCAAGCATCTTGCGATGCCATCCGCAGCCGAGGCCCTGCCTGGCCGGGCCGAGGCCATGCCGACCGCCGAGCGTCATTTCGTCAACGGCAATCCGCTGCATCCGCCGTTTCCCGACGGCATCGAGACCGCGCTTTTCGGCTTCGGCTGTTTCTGGGGCGCCGAGCGGAAGTTCTGGCAATTGGGCGACGGCATTTATGCAACTGCCGTCGGCTATGCGGGCGGCCTCACGCCGAACCCGACCTATGAGGAAGTCTGCTCCGGCCTCACCGGCCACAACGAAGTGGTGCTCGTGGCCTATGATCCGAAGCGCATTTCCTATGAGACGCTCTTGAAGACCTTTTGGGAGGCGCATGACCCGACTCAGGGCATGCGGCAAGGCAATGACGTCGGGACGCAATATCGCTCCGGCATTTATGTCGCCGATGCGGAGCAGCGCGCCGCGGCCGAAGCGAGCAAGGCAGCCTTCGGCGCGGCTCTCAAGGCAAAAGGCTTCGGTCCGATCACGACCGAGATCCTCGACGCGCCGCCCTTCTATTATGCCGAGGCCTATCATCAGCAATATCTCGCCAAGAATCCGGATGGCTATTGCGGCCTTGGCGGGACGGGTGTTTCCTGCCCCATCGGGACGGGCGTCGCCGCGGAATAAATCTCCGCGCGGCGCAGCCGGCAGACGGTCCATTCATGGCCGTCTGCTCCCGCACGGGAGACATTGATCTTTGCCATCCATCAAAAGCACGCTCGAAAAAATTCTCTTCGCCAGCCGTTGGCTTCTCATCCCCTTCTACATCGCCTTGGCGCTGAGCCTCGTGGTTCTGGCGGCGAAAGCCGTCTGGGCTTTCGCCGAAGCCGTCCCGCATGCCATCGATGCCAGCGAATCGTCGATCATTCTCGCGGTTCTGGGACTGATCGATCTCACTTTGACAGGATCGCTCATCGTGCTGGTGATCTGCTCCGGCTACGAAAATTTCGTCTCGCGGATTACTCAGGCTGAACATAGGGATTGGCCCGAGTGGATGGGCAAAATCGATTTCGCCGGACTGAAACTCAAGCTCATGTCGTCGATCGTCGCGATTTCGGCGATCCAATTGCTGCGCGCCTTCATGAGCGTGAAAGACACGTCGGACCGCGATCTCGGCTGGTATGTCGGTATTCATCTGGTCTTCGTCGTATCGGCTCTTCTTCTCGCTTTGACCGACCGGTTTTCCGGGCAGGACGATAAGACCGAAACGCATTGAGGTATCTTGCTCCGCATGCCGAAGCATTGTCCTGGCCGGGGCAACGCGAAACCAACATTGTGAACATGTTCGATTTCAAGGACTTAGATCACGAATCATGACGTGATCGATTCAATAAGTTAGAGCGGGATGCGGGCGCAAAACCGCTTACACTTTTGCTCATCCGGCTCTGGAGAATTGCTTTGCGCGAAAAACCGGCCTCCGCCTTTTCGCGTCTCGCTCCGGGGCAACATTTTCGTTATTGAAACGTTGTGGCTTCGCAGCAGACGCAGTTTGGTGCCACAAGAAGGTAAACTTGGGTCCGTAGAAGAAGACCGTTCGACATGTCCCGTCTCCCACGGGAGACGTGAATCATCCTAAATATTGATCTGAATCATCAGGATCAGGAGGAATCAGCAATGAAAATTGGATATACACTCGCGATCGTCGCCGCTTGCGGCTTTATGAGTGCCGCCGCCGCTCAAGCCGGCACGATGGAGCAGACCGGCATCAAAGAGAAGCCGATCGCGACTGGCCGCAGCGCTGTGATCATCGGCAGGCACCATCATCCCGCGGTCGTTATCCATCGCCATCATCATCCCCATCCCTTGATCGGCCATCGTCATTATTGAGACCGGATCACGATGATTTTGAATTGAATCGATCCAAATCACGAACGTGATCGCTTCTAATTGAAATCGTCTCGGGCGCTTCACCATCAAGGTGAGGCGCTTTTTATTTGACGACGGTGATGCTGCGGCAGGCGGCCGGAAGCTGCGCCAGAGTCAAAGGCGGCTTTGGTTTCGGCGGATTCGGGCTCGGCCTCGGATGCAGGACCGACTCTTTGAACCACCCTGCGAGCGAGGCATCGCAGCCCTCGCCGGCGGTGACCGGATCTTGATCCTCGCAGGCATCGCTGCCCTTGGGGCAGGCGATCCGCACATGGAAATGATAGTCGTGACCCCAAAAGGGACGGACCTTGGTGAGCCAGGATCGGTCGCCCGTCGCTTCGCGGCACAGCGCTTTCTTGATCGCGGGATTGACGAAGATGCGCTCGACCTCCTGATCCTGCGCCGCCGCCTTGATGACGGCGAGATGATCCGGCGTCCATTTCGCCGGATCGACGTCGCGGCGGTCCTCGCGCACGACATTGGTTGCCATCATTTCCTCGCGGTCCTCGCGCGGCAAACGGCGGTCCGGCATAGGCGTCAGCCAAATATCGGCATCGAGTCCGATCTGATGCGAGGCATGGCCGGTCAGCATCGGGCCGCCGCGCGGTTGCGACATGTCGCCGACGAGAATGCCGGGCCAATGACTGACCTGCGGGACTTTCTTCGAAAAGCGTTCGAGGAAGGCGATGAGATCCGGATGCCCCCAATAGCGGTCGCGCGACACGCGCATGACCTGCCAGGTCGGTCCATCGACCGAGAGCGCTTTTGCGCCGGCGAGACAGCCGCGCGAATAAAAGCCGATCGCCCGCGCCGCGAGCGGAGCCGGTGTGGTCTCGCGGCCGAAGACGGCTTTGGCTGGCGTCGACGGATCGTCTGGATGCGGCAGCGGCGGAAGAGTGACGGGTGTGAGCGTACCGCGATCCTGCGCCCTTGCATCGGGCGGCAGAACGCAGACCGTCACGGCGCAGAGGCCGATCAGGCAGGTTTGGATCAACAGCATGTGATGGCGCATGATGAGCCTTTCATGAATCGATCGGCGGCTAGAGCCTCGGTTCTGATGGAATCAGAACCGAGGCTCTATGATTCTGTTTTGACGCGTTTTCTTCACGCGAACCGGTATCCACTTCGCTCGAAAACGCTTTTGGGGTGATGAAGACGTAAAACTGAATGACGCTTGCCGCGAAGCGTCCTTCTAACGATTCAAGTCATCTCGTTTTTGCGACCTTGTCATAAACCACTTGCGTCAACCTTGTTGTAACTTCGCCATTTACGCGCGCCGCCAAAACGGTAATCATCTTGAAATGGACGCCGGATATTCAGCGACCGTGCGCGTGTAGGAGTTGACGATGCGTAGCGTGATTGGCGTTTTGACAATGATGTGTTGCGCGTTTTGGATGACGGGCGCGCAAGCGACGGTCCAGGTCCATATCGATCTCACCCATCAATCCATGAGTGTCACCTCAAACAGCGGCAGTTACAATTGGCCGGTTTCTACGGCGCGCTCAGGCTATGTGACGCCGAACGGCACGTTCGCGCCCTATAGCCTGCAGCGGATGCACTACTCCAAGAAATACCATATGTCGCCGATGCCCTATTCGATCTTCTTCGCGGGCGGCTATGCGATCCACGGCACCTATTCGGTGGCGCAGCTTGGCCGTCCGGCCTCGCATGGCTGCATCCGCCTGTCGCCCGGTCACGCGCAACAGCTCTATCAGATGGTCCAGGCCGAAGGCGCCTCGATTTCAATCTCCGGCGCGCCGCCGCGCAGCACCATGTTTGCGAAAGCGCATCATCGGGCGCATGCGGCACATTATGCGGCGCGGTCGCGTTATCAGGGCGGGGAAACCGGCTTGGCCTATGCGCCGGCCCGCTTTGTGCCCAGCACGGTCCAATCCTGGCAGGCGGATCCTTACGCCCGCTGGTAGGCGGGCCGCTTCGCCCCTTCAGGTTTAACGCGCGATTAAGATCGGACGTTAAGACTAAGCCGGAAAGCGATCGTGAGTCGCGCTGGAGGATGGTCCTATGCGACAGATATTGCGAGCCGCGGTATTTGTGTTGATGACGGGCAGCGCGCTCGCACCGGCTCACGCGGCCGATGTTTTATATGGGCCGCCGCGTTCGAATCCGCCGCCCCCGCAGGCGGCTTATCCGGAGCCCTATCCTTATCCGGCCCCCTATTATCCGGGATATGGGTGGGTGACCTACCTGCCTATAGCCAGCGCGCCGCCACTCCCGCCGCCGCTGCCATGGGAGCCCTTCCCCAATTGCTGCCCGGACCCCTATTCCTCTTATCTCCCCTCCTTCCCGTGACCGTCACGCAAGGATCATGAAGGAGCGGCATTTTCCGCTTGCCCGCCGGGGTCATTCGCGCTTGAAGCGCAGCGGGATTAAGTAGGACGGGGGAGATCCATGCGACAGATAGTGAGCGCCGCGGCAGCCGCTCTGATGCTTTGGGCCGCGCTGGTCCCAGCCCAGGCCGCCGATGTTTTATCTCCGCGGCCGCCCGTTCATCCGCATCCCTATCGGCCGGTGCATCTTCCGCCGCCGCGTCCCCACTGGGGCTGGGTCTTGATGCCGGGCCGGGGCTATGCGCCGATCAATCCCATAGATTATTCGCTGCCAAATGCGGAATATTGGTCGCGACTCTGGGAGCCCGTCCCCTATTGCTGTCCCGACCCCTATTATTATCCGGTCTATTTCCCTTGATCGCGCTTGCGATCCTCACGCAATGATTATGAGGGAGCGGCACTTTCCGCTTGCTCTTCGTAGTCTTTCGCGCTTGAAGCGCAGGCGGGATTGAGTGGACGGGGGAGATCCATGCGACAGATGACGCGCGCCTTGGTATTCGCGGCAATGCTTGGTCTGACGGTGGCGCCGGTCTCCATTGCCCAAGCCCAGGTGCCAGACGTCACCCTCGTGCCGGGCGCCTTTGTTCCGCCGGACGGCGCTCCCTGCGTTTTCGAAGATTGGGGTCCAACGATCGTACTGCCCTGGCCGAGCGTTTGGCTCGGGCATTTCGCCAGCGGCCGCTTCGTCGATACAGCCTATGGCCGGACGCTCGATTGGTATGACGAGAAGGTCTGCTTCCCGTCCAAAGCAGCGTGCAACCGTTGGATCAGCAGCCAGCGGCGGGCGTTCCATCGTCCGGAAGGCGATTGGACCTGCTTGCCGATCCGTTAAGCTTGGGCCGGCGAGCATTTTCCGCCGCGCATACTTATATCGGTTTGGGCGTGATCGCGCCGCACATGTTCTAGCTTTGCATTGGGCCGTCGGCGAGACGGAGGATAAATGTTTGCCGCTTTGAAAAATCTATTGGCCGATCTCGGCCAATTCGAAGCGCCGCGCCGCTTCGACGAGGATGACTATCGCGTCGCCGCCGTTGCTTTGCTGGTTCATATCGCGGATGCCGATGGTGTCACTGACGCTGCTGAAAGCCGGCGGTTGAAGACCCTGGTCAAGGAACGCTTCGGCCTCGACGCGGGCGAAGCGGCGGCCTTGATCCGGGAAGCGCAGCAAAGCGATCGCGAGGCCGTCGATTTCTACCATTTCACCTATGTCCTGAAGCGCCAGCTCGACGATGAGGGGCGCCACAAGATCATCGAGATGATGTGGGACATGGCCTTTGCCGACGGCACCGTCGACGAAATCGAGGAAAATACCGTCTGGCGCATCGCCGAGCTTCTCGGCGTATCGAGCCGCGATCGGGTGCTCTTGCGTCAGAAGGTGGCGGCCGAAACCAAGGCCGAGGCGGCGCCTGTAGGACCTTGGTCGCAAAAGCCGGCGCGAGGCGAAGCGTGAGCGCAAGGCATGTGACCTTGGTGACAGGTGCCTCCGGCGGGATCGGAGCCGACTTTGCCAGGGTCTTTGCCTATCACGGTCACGATCTCGCTTTGGTCGCCCGAAGCAAGGACAGATTGGAAGCCTTGGCAAGTGAGATCGCCGCGACCAGCCGGCCGCGGCCTCTCTTGATCGTGGCCGATCTTACAGAAAAAGACGCTATCGATACCGTCGCGGCGCAGCTTCAGGCGGCGGATGCCAACGTCGACATCCTCGTCAATAATGCGGGCTATGGTTTGGCCGGCGTCGTGACCGGTCTCGATGCGCAAGATGAACTTGGCATCATCGATCTCAATGTCAGGGCGCTCGTCGATCTCACGCTGCGTTTCGCGCCGCAAATCCGGGCCGCGAAGGGCGGAATCTTGAACGTGGCTTCGATCGCCGCCTATATGCCGGGGCCGGGCATGGCGGTCTATTATGCGTCGAAGGCTTTCGTGCGCTCGTTCAGTCTGGCGCTGTGGCAGGAAATGCGCCGTGACGGCGTCACGGTCACGCTTCTTTGCCCCGGCCTGACGCTGACCGGGTTTCAGGCGCGGGCAAATTTCAAAGTCACCCATTCCATGGCGCGTTTCGCGGGCGCGAGCCCCATGGAGGTGGCCGAGGCGGGCTATGCCGGGCTTGTGGCAAAGCGCCGCGTGGTTGTTCCCGGCATCATCAATAGAATTTTTATCATAATCGTGCCATTATTACCGGACGCCCTGATTTTGCCTGTGGTTGCGCATATGCAGGGGCTGAAAGCCAAAAGCATGTGAGTCGATTGGGTTCCGCGGCTGCCGCGGGCCTGCTGTCGAACCGACAGATTCATGATCTTGAGGATGCGTCCTTTTTCTCGAAGAATCTTGGCGATGTTCCGCCCGGGCTCTTAAGGGGAAACGCGAACGCAACGGAGAAAATGGACAAGAAAAAGACGCCGCCCGGTCAGGTTCTTATCATCCTCCATCAGGAAGGTTCTACGCCCGGCCGCCTCGGCCGCCTTCTCGAAGCGCAGGGCTATGAACTCGATATCAGGCGTCCCCGCTACGGCGATGTTCTTCCCAAATCACTGGACGGCCATGCAGGCGTGATCGTCTTCGGCGGCCCGATGAGCGCCAATGACGAAGACGAATGGCTGTGCCGGGAGATGGATTGGCTCAAAGTGCCGTTGCGCGAGGAAAAACCTTTCCTCGGCATCTGTCTCGGCGCGCAAATGCTCGCCCGCCACCTCGGCCACCGCGTCTATCCGCATCCCGAAGGCAAGGTCGAAGTCGGCTATTATCCGATCCGCCCGACCGAGCACGGCCATGGTCTCTGCCCCTGTCCATTTCCCGAAAAAGTCTATCAATGGCATGGCGAGGGCTTCGATCTGCCGAAGGGCGCGACGCTGCTCGCGGCCGGCCATGATTTCGAGGCCCAGGCTTATCGCTACGGCTCCTGCGCCTATGGCTTCCAGTTCCACCCGGAAGTTACTTACGCGATGATGTGCAAATGGACGGTGCAGGGCGCCGAGCGCATGGCCTCGCCCAATGCGCATCCGCGCCACCGCCATCTCGAGGGATGGTTCCTGCACGACGGCGCGGTGGCCCGCTGGTCCGATGCCTTTCTGAAGGCCTGGCTCGCCGGGCGGCCGGCGGCCAATCTGGCTTGAACTGAAAAAGGCGCTTTTCGCAATGCAGCGTCATGCGCGGACTTGATCCACGCATCCAGGCACGATGCTCGATAAGCTTGGATGGTGGGGACAAGCCCGCGGCTGCCCGTTGAGGGGAATCGGGGTCGCTATTTTAGCGCTGATGGCGCAATTCAAAGATTGCCATCCATCTCTTGGCGGCTAGCAAGGCGAGCGGATCGCTTTCGTCAATGATCGCAACGCAATCAAGTTTACGCAGATTGCGTAAACTTATCGGCGTGCGACCGCCTACGGTGGCGGCCAAAAGGGACGTCATTGACAAAAGCGCATCCGCCTCGCCGATACTGGTCGCCGTCGGACGAATGGCGAAATCTGATTGGGTGCGGCTCGTCTGGTCCTGCGCGGGCGAAACGGGCCAAAACACTCATTGCCGCAGTGGTATGCGACATGTTGCGATGACCTGAACCGGACAGTTGCGGCACAAGGACGGTTACGACGCTTACGGACCGCCTTCTAACTCTATCCCGTTATGGCTTTCGGTTATAGAATGGCCGCCATTAAAGCGCGCTTATGTGTAGCGATCTCGCGAGTGCAGCATGCGTCTCGGTCTTTTCTTAAACTTCGAGCATAGTCCGGAAGACGGTGCACAAGCCTTCCGCGCGGCGGCCGATCTCGCGGTCAAGGCCGAAGCGATCGGCCTGGACGATCTCTGGGTCTCCGAGCATCATTTCAACCGCTTCAGCCAATCGGGCTCGATCCTGCCGCTGATGGCCGCGCTCGCGGCGCGCACAACGAAGATCCGCATCGGCTCGGCGGCGATCCTTCTGCCGCTGCATGATCCGATCCGAGTCGCCGAGGATCTGGCTGCGATCGATATTCTGTCCAACGGGCGGCTCGATCTTGGCGTCGCGCGAGGCGGACCTTTTCCGATCCAATATCAGCATTTCCACATCGAGGCGGCTGACGCGGCGGATCAAAACCGCGAGGCGATGGAGTTTCTGCTTCGGCTTCTTGGCGAAGAAAAGGTTCACTTCAGCGGGCGCTGGTACAAGGCCGGCGGGCTCACGACCTTTCCCCGCATCCAGCAGAACCCTCTGCCCATTTGGGTGGCGTCGAGCACGAAGGAGACGATTATCGAGGCCGGCCGGCGCGGCTGGGGCCTGATGGCGGGGCATGGCTCCTCGCCCGCGCGACTCGCCGAATTGATCGAGACCTATCGCAGCGAGGCGCCCGGCGCCGACCCGAATTTCGTCGTGCTGCGCAATGCCTGTATCGCCGATAGCGACCAGGAGGCGCTCGATCTCGCACTGCCCGCCATCGAGCGGTTCATAAGGGGCATGCGGCCGATGTTCGCCGCGCAGACGCCGGTCGATGCGCCGATTCCGGCCGCCTCGATCGACGGGTTTCTGGCGCATGCGCTGATCGGTTCGCCGGAAACCTGCCGGCGCAAGCTCGAAGAACTGTGCGCCGCAGCACCTGTCGCCAGCATCGTCCTCAAACAATGCTGGCTCGATCCGGCCCGTGGCGAGGAGATGCTCCGGCGCTTCCGGAGCGAAGTCATGCCAGTACCCGCGCAGCAAGAGCCGCCGCGCAGGACGGCGCTCGGCTGATCCAGCCTCATTAAACCTTTGGTAACCCAAAGACTTAGCGCGACCTCGCCGCCCGCCAGGGACCGATGCCGCCTGGCCGCGCCTCACGCAAGCTTGACGAAATCTCACCCACGCACCTGCCGGACGGGATCCTTTTCGTCTGTCGCCCGTTCTCTGCCGTGAGCGCTGGCGCACAGAGGTGTGCCGCGATCCGGGGCACAAAGGCCATACCGGAACTGCGGGGCAGCCTTTCGGCCGGAGGACCAGAACATGACGATGAGCACACACACCCACACTGAAACGCAGACCCAGACGGGCGGCCTGCATTTCGCCTTGACCGTCGTAGCGACGGCTCTCCTGACGCTGATCCTGATACCCGCGGCGGCGCTCGGCCTTAGCTATCTCGCGGGCGGGGCGGCGACCTCGTCGATCCTCTTCGTTTATATCTTCGCTCTGTTCACCAACGGGCCGTTCCTGGTTGCGAGCTTCCTGATCGCCGCGGGCACGTTCGCCATGCCGCGCCTCGTCTTGAACCTCGCGCATCACGATCACGCCTGAGGCTGCCTCTCCTCCGGCGTCGCTCGTATTAAATCCCAGTTACCTTTCACTTTTTCTATTTCCTCGCCACGATCCATAGCTATGCTCCGGCCAGAGCGTGATCCCAAAAGTTGCAGACTTTTTGGACGAGATCATGCGTCAAAACAAAGACCTTCCGGAGGAACCGTATGCGTTGGCCTCAATCGATCACATCCGGATCGGCGATCGCCCTATCGCTTTGCCTCGCGCTCGGCGCGGGCAGCGGCCCGGCGCTTTCGGCCGAGGTCAATGATTACCCGACCGCGGCGCGCGCCGATTACGTTTTCGCCTGCATGAAGTCGAATGGCGAAACCCAGGACAATCTCACCCGCTGCTCCTGCTCGATCGACGTCATCGCCTCGATCATCAGCTATGACAATTACGTCGAGGCGGAGACGGTCGCGAGCATGGCCCAGCAGCAGGGCCAGATCGGCACGATGTTTCGTTCCACCACCCAGGCGAAGAACATCTTGAACGATCTGCACCGCGCCCAGGCGGAAGCGGAAGTCCGGTGTTTTTAGGATGAAAATCCATTATTCGCTCGTCATTGCGAGCGCAGCGAAGCAATCCAATGGACACGGCTTCAGCCTTTGGCCTGGATTGCTTCGTCGCTGCGCTTCTCGCAATGACGGCAATGCCGCGATTTAATGAGGTTCTAGCCATGCGACCGAGAGTCTGAAAACGCGCGCGAAACAGCGCGGATTTCGCCATTCATCTGACGGCGGACATTTTCGGCGAGCCGGGATCGTTCCTGTCAATGATCGCTTTGCGACCGCCTCCGGCGGCGGCCCGAAGGGCCGTCATTGACAGGAACGACCCGCTCGCCATGCTCGCCGCCATGAGATGAATGCCGAAGAGTTGAATAGTAGACACGCAGGTGCAAACACCCGCCTTGCCGCCTTGCCTCACATCGTGGGGTTGACCGGCCATTCGCCGCGGAAGCTCGCGCCGCCCGTGTCCTTCGCCTCGGCGCGAACTTCACGCGCGCCATTGGGCGCGAAGCTGAAGCGGAAATTCGGATCCTCTGAAATCGAGATGCCGCCAGTGACCGCGAGGATGAGATCCTCGCCCTGCGAGATCCGCAGCGAATCGACATAGCGCGCCGGCACGTAGAGATGCGTGATCTGATCCATCTGCAGCCCCGAATTATTCGGGTGCTTCATCATGAAAACGCCTTCCTTGAAGGGTGGCGCCAGATTGGCGTCGGCATCCGCGAGTTCGCGGAATTTCATCTGGCCGAGATTCGAATTCGCCTCGTCGAGATTTTTGGCGGCAGGCGCCGAGCAGCCGCCGGCCGCTTTCACATAGCGCATCACGGCATAAAGCGAGCCGTCGGAGAGTTCGGCCACGGCATGGACATTCGTATATTGATTGACGCGCACGCGCGTCGAGATCGAGCTGATCTGTGCCTTCTCGCCGATCTCGAAGACCGCCGCGACAGGCGCAGGATTCTCGTCGATGACGAGGGTGATGCTCTTCACTTTGCGCGGATCGTCCGGCGGCAGGAGGATCGAAAGCTTCATCGGAACCAGCGCCGCGTCCTCGGCGCGGGTTGGCGCATCGAGGCCGATCACGCCAGCACCATCCTTGATCGGCTTATCGTGAAACACGTCTGAGACGAGCGACGGCCAGGGATCGGGTTGGCCGTCTTCCGCCAGCGCCGGCCAAGAGAGAGCGGCCGTCAGAACGCATGTCGCGGCGAGGGTCGCCCCCTTATGCCAAAGTCCCATCATCCTGCGTCTCCCTGGAAGAATAAGCCGATCTCGCGTCGCTCTCGATTTCATAAACTATGCTCTCCTGGCACGCTGCTCAAGAGCGTCGTTTCAGGGAGGCATCGTTCATTCCCATTCGAGTTCGGCGAAGCCAGCGGTCGCGTTGCGTGGATTGTAATCCCCGAAAAGCTTCCAGTTCTTGGCTTCCGACTGTCCCGCCTCTTTGGCGGCCTGCCCGACATCGTCGCCTTTGGCGATAAGACCGCGCAGATCCTTGGTGAGCCTGGTCAGATAGGCGCGCTCGTCGGCAAGCGCCTGCGGCCAGTCCAATCCGATCTTGCCATGGCCCGGAACGGCGAGCTTGGCGGGAATAGCCGCGAGCTCGTCCATCTTGGCGAGCCAGCCCTTGAGGCTTCCGTCGACCACGGGCACATGCTGGAAGAAGACGAGATCGCCGGTGAACAAAGTCCCGGTCTTTTCGTCGAGAACGGTCAGGTCGCAGTCTGTGTGCATCACCGGCCAGGCGCGCAGGACGAGTGTGCGATGGCCGAGATCGAGCCGCATCTCCTTGTCCTCGCCGATATCGACGAGCAGCGTCGGCGGAACGATTTTCACGTCCTTGATGAGATCCTCGCCGATCATCGGCTTGAAGGCCTGGAGATAGAACTCCTTGCGCTGCGCCAGCGCTCGCGGCAGGTTCTTATGTCCGACGAAAGTCGTATCCGGCGCCTCGAAGGCGGCGTTTCCGAAAACATGATCCGGATGTTCATGCGTATTGATGAC
>JAATEW010000216.1 GCA_015655535.1 Hyphomicrobiales bacterium
CCGAACCATCGCGACCGGATCGCCTTCATGCGCGTCTGCTCGGGCAAGCTCACGCGGGGCATGAAAGCGAAGCTCGTGCGCACGGGCAAAAATATCGCGCTCAACGCGCCGCAATTCTTCTTCGCGCAGGATCGCCAATTGGCCGAAGAAGCCTATGCGGGCGATGTCGTCGGCATTCCGAACCACGGCACGCTGCGCATCGGCGACACGCTGACCGAAGGCGAAGAGCTTGTGTTTCGCGGCGTGCCAAGCTTCGCGCCGGAAATTCTGCGCCGTGTGAAGATCGGCGACGCCATGAAGGCGAAGAAACTCCGCGAGGCGCTGGGCCAGATGGCGGAAGAAGGCGTCGTGCAGGTCTTTTTGCCGAATGATGGCGCGGCCGCCATGGTTGGCGTGGTCGGCGCCTTGCAGCTCGATGTTCTGGCCGAGCGGCTGGCGGCCGAATATGGGTTGGACGTGACCTTCGAGACAAGCCGTTTCGAACTCTGCCGCTGGGTGAGCGCGAAGACGCAGGCTGAACTCGACAAGTTCACGCGTGCCTATCCGGCGTCGATCGCGATGGATCTTGATGGCGCGCCGGTCTTCATGGCGGCATCCGCCTGGGATCTGCGCTACGAGCAGGAACGCTGGCCGGATATCAGCTTTTCCGACATCAAGGATTATCAGAAAGCATGATCCCGAAAAGTTGGAGACTTTTCGGACAAAGATTATGCGATAAGGGGAAAAGGAGTGAATGTTCTTATCTATTGAGAATAGATAAGAACATCGATAGAATCGGCCCATGGAGGATTCCGCATGACGGTGACCGTGACCATATCGCTGCCCGATTCCATGAAAGAATTCGTCGAAGCCCAGGTCGAAAAGGGCTATGGGAATGTTAGCGAATATTTCCGTAGCCTCGTGCGCGAGGCTCAGGCCAAGGAAGAGGAGGCGCGTCTCGAAAAGCTTCTGCTGGAAGGATTGGCCTCGCGCTCTATTCCGCTCGACGACAAATTTCGTACTGAGCTTGCCTCCAAGGTGAGCCAGATCGTCGAGAAACATAAGGGCCGTGGCCGCTTGTGAAGCTAATCATTAAAGAAGCGGCGCAAGACGACATCCTCAGCCAAGTCGAGAGATATGCACAGCAGGGGCTGTTTGACATCGCCTGGCGCTTCCATGAAGCCGTGATGCACGGCATTGATGCTGCTCAGGCGATGCCTTCGGCGGCCTCGCCCCGGTTCTTGAAGAATCCATCCCTCCACGGACTGCGCACCTAGCCGGTTTCCGGTTTCGACGCCTTCAAGATTTATTATCTGGCGAGTTCCGACGATCTGGTCGTCGTGCGGATTCTGCACGGCCGGCGCGATATCGAAGGCATTCTTGACGATGAGCCGCCCCTGGAGCGCTGATGGGCCGCTTCCATCATGGCGGTGCCCGCGTATCAAGCCAGGAATCAATCAACTCGCAAGAAGAAAGCTCATGCTAAAGCGTTTTCGAGCGAAGCGGATACCCGTGCGCGTGAAAAAACGCGTCAGAAATACTATCATAGAGCCTCGATTCTGGTTTATGCCTACATCGCATCCTTGAAGCGCCAGACATCCGTCAGCTTCATTTCGCAATCTTCCAGACATTTCGAGACCGGCACTTCATATTTGGCCAGCGAATGCAGCCGGTCGCGCGGGAGATAGGCGCGGCCCGGATCGCCAATCAACACGCGTGTGCCTTTATGGGCGAGCTGCTCCAGCCATAGGATGAGGCGTTCCGCCATGTCAGGCTCGTAGGCGATATCGCCCGCGAGCACGACATCCCAATGCCGGTCGAGGCCGATAACATCTTCCCGTAGAAGATGGACGACAGCGCTGTTGGCGACGGCATTCATGGAGATGGCATCCATCGCCAAGGGATCGATGTCGCAGGCTTCGACATGCGCGGCTCCCGCCTTGGCGGCGGCGATGGCGAGGAGGCCCGAGCCTGCGCCAAGATCGAGGACGCGTTTGCCGGCGACAAGGGTTTGATGGTCTTGAAGATAACGCGCCAAGGCCTGGCCGCCGGCCCAGGCGAAGGCCCAATAAGGCAGCGGCAGGTTCGCGGCATGAAGCTCGTCCTGCGTCTTTTGCCAAAGCCCTGTTGCATCCGTGGCGAGATGCAGCTTGATGTCCGGCCGCAAGGGGACTCCGGCAAGATGCGTATTGAATTTGATGAAAGCGGCGCGGTCGAAGGTCATATTGAGCCTCGGCGTTATCACCCATCGTCTTGGTTTAGGACGCTGATGTAAAGAGGAGTGACGCCATGGATGAAACGATCCGGCCAGGTGAAATCGCGATTACCCTCGATCCGGCCCGCGCGAGCGACGCAAAGCTCTATTTTATCGGGCATATTCGCACACCTTGGCATGAGCGCAGCCAATGTCCGCGCCAGGGTGATCGCGAAGAGGGGCCCGAATGCTGGATCGTCATCGATCCGCTCTGGCATCAGGCGCTGACGGGCATCGAACAATGGCCCGAGCTGCAAATCCTCTATTGGATGAACGAAGCGCGGCGCGATCTCGTGATCCAGGCCGCGACCGGCAAGGAGCCGATCGGAACCTTCGCCTTGCGCTCGCCGGTACGGCCCAATCCGATCGCCTCGTCCATTGTCGCCTTGCGGCGTGTCGAGCCGGGCGCGCTGATCGTGACTGGGCTCGATTGTCTCGATATGACGCCGCTTCTCGACATCAAGGCGCATTTCGGTGCGGCAAAACCGGCCTCGCCTTGACGGAACCGGCATGCGGGGCCTATCTAGGCGGTGAAGACCTAGGGGATCCCCGGCAGGGGGCTGAGAGGCTGGCAAGCTGAGCCTGATCCCGAAAAGTTGCAGACTTTTCGGACAAGATTAGGCGATGACGCGCCTGGCGACCCTTCGAACCTGATCCAGTTTGCACTGGCGGAGGGATGGTTGTGAGCGCATTTTTTCCCCCATATTCAGCATTCTTTACCCGGGCCCTCACCCTGAGGAGCTTGCGTAGCAAGCGTCTCGGAGGGCGATGCGCGACGTGGCCGCAGGCCGGAGGCACGCGATGAAAATCCGTGTGATTGGCGCTGGTGTCGCGGGCCTGACGACAGCTTATGAGTTTGCCCGCGCAGGCTGCGCGGTCGAACTCGTCGATCGCGCGGCGGGGCCGGGCCTCGGCTGTTCCTGGTTCGCAGGCGGCATGATCGCGCCCTGGTGCGAGGCCGAAAGCGCCGAGCCGTTGATCGTTTCCTATGGCATCGAAGCTCTGACCTATTGGACACAGGATGTACCTGTTGCCACGACGCAAGGCAGCCTTGTCGTTGCGCCCGCGCGCGACCGCCCTGACCTTATCCGCTTTTCGCGCCGCACCTCGCATTATGAGATGTTGGATGGCGCTGCCATCGCAGCGCTTGAACAGGATCTCACCGGCCGATTCGAGTCGGCGCTGTTCTTCGCGAAAGAAGCGCATCTCGACCCGCGGGTTGCAATGGCAAAACTCGCATCGCTGCTCGCGGAGCAAAGCGATGTGACGTTTCGCTTCAACGCCGAAGCGGATGCGCTCGATGACAATGCCGATTGGACCGTCGATTGCCGCGGCTTCGACGCCCGCGACCGCCTTGCCGATCTGCGCGGCGTGCGCGGTGAGATGCTGGTGCTCAAGACGCAGGAGATCGATCTCAAGCGTCCAGTGCGGCTCTTACATCCGCGCTATCCGGTCTATATCGTGCCGCGCGGCGACGGGCGCTTCATGATCGGCGCGACCATGATCGAAAGCGGGCAGGGCGGCGCTGTGACGGCGCGCTCAGTGCTCGAATTGTTGTCCGCCGTCTGCACCGTTCATCCGGCTTTCGGCGAGGCCGAGATCATCGAAATGGGCGCCAATGTGCGGCCGGCCTTCGCCAACAACTTGCCGCGTCTGCGCCTCGATGGCCGGATGCTTTTCGTCAACGGGCTTTACAGGCACGGGTTTCTTGCGGCGCCGGCGCTCGCGCGCCGCGCGGCGGCAGTCGTGTTGAACGGGGCCTATTTTCCGGAGATCATGGATGCAGATCCGCGTGAACGGCAAAGCGCTTGAGGTCGCGGCGACGACGCTCGCAGCACTTCTCAATGAGCTTGACTATGAAGACGCCATGGTTGCGACGGCGCTCAACCAGAATTTTATCCGCAAGGCGGATCGCATGACGACGCCTCTCAAAGACGGCGATGCCGTTGAGGTTCTCGTGCCGAAACAAGGAGGCTGAATTGCGCGACAGACCGCTCTCGCTTTATGGCGTCACCCTGACGTCGCGGCTCTTGGCCGGCACGGCGCAATATCCCTCGCCCGCCATTCTCGCCGCCGCCGTCAAGGCCGCCCGGACCGAGGTGGTCACGGTCTCGCTGCGCCGCGAGGCGGGCGGCGGCCGCGCAGGCGATTCCTTCTGGGGTCTGATCCGCGGTCTTGGTGTCAAGGTTCTGCCGAATACGGCCGGTTGCCGCAGCGTGAAAGAGGCCGTCACCACCGCGCAAACGGCGCGCGAGGTTTTCGGCACGACTTGGGTCAAGCTCGAAGTCATCGGCGAGGACGATACGTTGCAGCCGGACGTCTTTGGCCTTGTCGAAGCGGCGGGTATTCTCGTGCGCGACGGGTTCTCGGTGTTTCCCTATACGACGGAAGATCTCGTCGTGGCCGAAAAGCTGCTGGGCGCCGGTTGCGAAGTGCTGATGCCATGGGGCGCGCCAATCGGTTCCGGCCGCGGTCTTAATAATAGATTCGGCCTGAAGGCTCTGCGCGCGCATTTTCCGAACGTGCCGCTCATCGTCGATGCGGGGATCGGCACGCCATCGCATGCGGCGGAGGCCATGGAGCTTGGCTATGACGCCGTGCTCCTGAATACGGCGATCGCCAAGGCGGGCGATCCCGTGATGATGGCGGACGCCTTTGCGCGCGCGATCGAAGCGGGGCGTCTTGCCTATCTCGCTGGACCTATGGAGCCGCGCGACATGGCTGAGCCTTCGACGCCGACGGCGGGGCTTCCTTTCGGCGGTGCCGTGCGTGCTTGATCCTTTCTATCTGATCGTCGATAGCGCAAGCTGGATCGAACGGCTGCTGCCGTGCGGCGTGAAGCTCGTGCAATTGCGCGTCAAGGATGTGAGCCCAGTGCAGCGGCGCGCCGAGATCGCAAAATCGAAAGCGCTTTGCGCGGAATATGGCGCGCAACTCGTGGTCAATGATTATTGGCAAGAGGCGATCGATCTCGGCTGCGATTACATCCACCTCGGCCAAGGAGATCTCGATACGGCCGACTTAGCCGCGATCCGCAAGGCAGGCTTAAGGCTCGGCGTCTCGACGCATGACGAAGCGGAATTGTCCCGCGCGCTCGCAACAGAGCCGAATTATATCGCGCTCGGGCCCATCTATCCGACGATCCTGAAGCAAATGCCCTTTGGGCCGCAGGGCCTGGGGCGGCTCGGCGAATGGCGAAAGAAGATCGGCTCGCTGCCGCTCGTCGGCATAGGCGGGATCTCGCTCGATCGAGCCAAAGGCGTCCTCGAAGCCGGCGCCGATAGCGCGGCGGTCGTGACCGACATCACGCTCAATGCTGACCCGCAAGCCCGCGCGCGGGCCTGGGCAGACGCGACGCGCGCTTTCGTCAAAGCCTGAATTCAAGGCTTATTTGAACCTATATGGAATAGGACAATCTAGCGGTCCGGCTTGTACCGTCGGCTTCGGGCAAAATGCGATCCTTGGACACGGCCGCGATAAAATCTTCGACCGATTGCGTGAGCGATTTTGCGATCTCTGCAAGAGCCTCCGATGCGCTCAATGCCACGTCGGCGTGATGTCTGGTATCATCGGCCGCGGTCGAGACATTTTCCACGCTGAGCGTTGCATCGGTACTGCCTTGCGCGGCGAGGCGGATATTTTGGGATATGTCCTGCGCCGAGAGATGCTGTTCTTCGACGGAGGCGGCGATCAGCGCGGTCATGCGATCGATCTGATCGACGGCGCTTGTGATCGACTGGATCGAATGCACCGCGTTTTCCGTGAAGGATTGGATTTCTCCGACCTGCCCGACGATCTCCTCGCTGGCTTTTGCGGTTTGCAAAGCAAGCTGTTTGACTTCGCTTGCAACGACCGCGAAGCTGCGGCCGGCTTCTCCGGCGCGCGCCGCTTCGATCGTCGCGTTCAGCGCGAGCAGATTCGTCTGATTGGCGATCCGCTTGATCATATCTATGACCGTGCCGATGCGTTGCGCCACATCGGTCAAATGTCCGACACCGTCATTGGCCTCGGAAGCGACTTGGGTCGTGCGCTGGACAAGATCACTGGCGAGCACGGCTTGAGAGGCGACTTCGCGAATGGAGACGTCGAGCTTCGTTGCGCCTTGCGAAATGAAATGCACGCTACGCGACGCGCTGGACGAAGCCTTATGCGCCGCCGCGGCCTGCGCTGCCGTTTTGCCGGCGACATCGCGAAGCGCCGCCGCCGTATTGCTCATGCTGATCATTTCACGATCGACGATATGTTCGATGCCGGCCATGGAATTGCGGAATTCCGCGATCATGAGTTCAAGCGATCGCTGACGCTCGATTTCGAGATCGCGTTCTTTCGCAGCCGCTTTCTCAAGCCTCTCGCGCGCCGCGGCATGGGCGATGGCCTCGTCTCTGGCCTGCACGCTTGCGGCGGCTTTATTGCGATAGGCGAAAACGTGCCTGCACAGGAAAACGAAATAGACGATGAGCAGAAGCATCACATAGATGCCGACGGTCCGGCTGATCTCGAATGTCGCGGCACCCGCGACGGCGACCATGGTGCCGCCGAATGTCAGCGCGGCGCTTGGAACTGGCGCGAGGCGAATGACCCCACCGGCGATCATGCCCGTGATGATGACACCAAGCAAAAGCAGATAGTCCGGATTTTCCAATGGAAATACGAGCCATGGAAAAATGCCCCATATGATGCCGAGCACCACGGAGCGTCCAACCAGGATGCGGAAGGGCCAGGACGAACGCAGATGAACCCGGTGGGTCAGCCAATAATGTTCGGCGACGAGCAGCACGGAGTAGAGAAGGTTGGCGAAAAGCCAACAGCCCAATACCCAAGCTTCAGCTTCACTGTGAAATGCGAATGCGACTAGGCTCGCGTTGATGGCATTAACGGCGGCCGTCTGCTTGGCCAGGCTGCTGACGGCGGCGAATTGCTCTATGCGAATTCTGTCCGTAAGGGGTCGTTCTAACATTGCAATCGGCATCAATAAAAACGGCGGTCTCAGACCGCGGACATGAGGCAATATTCAAGCCAGCTTGGCAGCCAGTCGAGCACAGGATTCTTAACGAAGTGATTGCGGCTTCTTGATCGGGCGCGAGGCGTCAAGACGCGCATCCCGTCGCCGAACGGGTCGTACTATGCGACCAAGCGAACGTGTGGACCGTCTTGGCATAACGCGGCGCCATCTCCGAACTCGCCATCGCCGCCATCAAATTCTGGCGCTCGCGAAGGCCGGGCGCGGGCTCTGGTGCCGCGGCTTTCAGCCTTATTTGCAGAAGGCTTCTTGAAAGGCCGTGACCTTGTCCTCCCGGTCGAGACCCTTTTTCGGGTTCCACTTATGCGCAATCAGGAAATCGCGTACATCGACCGTGATTTCCTTGCCGTTGACATAATAGCGATCGATACCGTCCAAGGTGATAACGGCTGGACCGTCGGTGCGGTGGACTTTGCCGTCTTCGAACCAAATCTGCGTCCCGATATAGACGTAATAGCCGACAATGCGGCCCATATCGTCCTGGTTTGCCTCATCGACTTGGATCATCTCGGACACATTAACCCTCATTCGGACGCTCTTGGCCACGCAGCTGGCCGACCATGCCGCCTGTTTTGACCTTCTTAGCAGATAAATCAATCGCCAAACCACCGGAATATGCCGGGCAGGCTGTGTCATGGCGTCGTCTTTCCGAGCCTGCGAAGGGTCCAATTGATCTCCGCCCTCTGACCGGATTCGCTCGAAATGACGATCTGTTCGCAGCGCCTCGGACCGTCGGGCGAAGCGAAGAAGACGCTCTCCGCGATTCTGATGTCGCGGCCTGGCGCTTCGAAAACCCATTGCGTGCGGCCCGGAAGCTCGAAAAGAATGCCGCGCGGTTCCGCCGAGGGCTTGAGGCGGATGCTCGGATGAATGTGGAAACGCAGGCTATAGGGATGGTTTTCGAGCGGCTTCGAGGGCGATGACGGCCGCAGGCGATCTTGGCCTTCGAGTGTCCGCCCGTGGTTCGACAATGTCAGATCGCGCTCATGGATCAATCCGAACCGCGGCTGATAGCCATTATGGGAAAGCCGCAGCCGTGTGGCGGAGGATACCGTGCTCCTTTCGACCGTGATCCGATCGGGCCCCGACAGAATACGATGGCCGAGCCATCTACCGAGGCTCGAATGAAAGGCGAAGCGGCAAGACGACGTGTCGTCGACGACCAGAGTCGAATGCGCTGCGGTCATGCGGGCGGCTTGCCGCGCGGCTTCGCGATGAATGTCCGGCGCGCCGCAGTTGATGATGAGATGCTGGGCTTCGGATGAGAATTCGAAGGCGAGACAGCCCGCATGCGCCTGTTCGGAAAAATCCTGCGGCGGCGGCGGCCCGGCATCGGCGATCAGCAAGCTGCCTTGCATCTCAAGGCGTTGATAACCGGAATAGGGCGCATTGATGATGGCCTGCGCACGTGCGTCGTCATAGGCGAGCACGGTTGCGAGCATCTCGGGCGCGGTGACGCCCATTCCATTGAAAAGCGCGAGAGAGCCGTCGCCATGGCGAAACAGCCGTAGCATCGGCATGATGCGATCGATCGCATTGAGCAGTTGCGGCGGCGCCGCGATATTGCGCGCCGCATAGGCTTGGCGCAGGGGCAGAAGATCGAGAAGAAGGTCGATCAAGACTTGCGGATTGCGGCTGACATGCCCGCCGTCCGGCAATATCTGCCGATCGAGTTCCTCGGCCAGCAGTTTCGTGGCCTTTTTCTGCAATTTCGTCGCGGCTTGCGCACAGAGGCCGAGTTCTGCGAGCGTGATCGCGGCAAGCAAGCGAGGCTCGCCGCTAAGTCCGGCTTTGACCTCATGTGCGAGCACCATTTGCGCGCGGCCGAGCCCTTTCATGAAGCGCCGATAGAAGGCGCGGTCGGCGTCGTCGAGAATCAAGGGCGATTGCGACAGCCAGGCTAAGGTCCGGCGCGCCACGACGCGCGGCTCCCAAGCGGGTTCCGGTGCGGGCTTGCCCATATGGGTGAGAAAATCGTCGACCAAGGCGCGCGCATAGTCTCGTGCGCGCGCCGTATCGGCGGCCCGCAGATGGCGCAACCAGCCAAACCCGGCAAGGGCGCGCGCCCAGGCTGCCGAGCCCGGTTCGATTTCGAAGGGCGAGCGCCCATGTGCGTTGACGATCTTGCCGCCGAAGGCGAAATAGCCCGCATAAATATCGTCCGCCGTTGTCGGATCGCCGGTGCGGATATCTTGCGGCGCGATCAGAAGCCGCTCCGCCGGATGAAAGGTCATCCCGGCGAAAAGACGCAAAGGTGCCGCGACCGCGCGGCGCGCAAGCCTCGCGATCCGGCCTGCGAAGAGGCCGACCAGGCGCACCCGATCTTTGATTGCGGCGCCTCTCAGGGCCGTGGCTCCTCAAAATCGACGTTCATCGCAGCGACGCCGATACCCGTAAGCGTTGATTCTGGCGAAGAATCCTCAAAGAGGTCCTGAAATGTGGGCTCGCCCGACAAAACGAAGATCGGTTAAAACAACGACTTACGCATAGATACGATGTTCTCGATCGCATCATGCCTCAAGTTATGTGCGAAAATCCTATAGTGTTTGTTAACCACGTCTGATGAGACGCGCAGCAAAAAAACCGTCAAGGCCGGCGAGCCTCGGATTTTCGGCCGGAAGATGCGACGGCAGAGTCCGCATTTCACCGGCCTCGTTGAGAATCTCCGGCAGGTTGCCGACTTCGTCCGGCTCTATCGGCAGGCGCGCCATGTCCGGATTGCGGCGCAGGAAAGCCTGGATCTGCATTTCGCCTTCCTCGGGCTCGATCGAGCATGTGCAAAAGACGATCAACCCGCCGGGCCGCACCATCTCCGCGGCCTTGTCGAGCATGCGCGATTGCATTGCAGCAAGCGCCGTGATGTCGCTCGCCTTTTTGATCCAGGCAATGTCGGGGTGGCGGCGGATCGTGCCGGTGCCCGTACAGGGCGGGTCGATCAATATGGCGTCGAATGTCAGGCCCTTGAGCCCGGTGACATCGGCGACGATCATTTCGGCACGCAGATGGAGCCGCTCGAAATTGGCGGCGAGAATCTTGAGCCGCTCGGCCGAACGGTCGATCGCCGTCACATCGGCACCGGCCGCGGCGAGCTGGGCGGCCTTGCCGCCGGGTGCCGCGCAGAAATCGGCGACCTTCGTGCCGGGCTTGACCCGAAGCAGACGTGCGGGCAGAGCGGCGGCGGCATCCTGCACCCACCATTGCCCGAGGTCGAAGCCCTCAAGCTCGCCGATGGGAACATGGGTTTCAAGCCGTAGCGAGCCCGTCGGCAGAATCAGGCCGCCAAGCTTTTGCTGCCAGGCCTCGATATCCGACCTGACGGTCAGGTCGAGCGTGGGTTCCTCGCAATTGATCGCGGCGATGGCATGGGCCGCGGTATCGCCATAGGTCTTGCGCCAGCGTGCCGCGAGCCAATGCGGCGTATCCTGTTCGAGTGGATCGCTGCCGGCAAGAAGGGCGTCGCGTTCGCGCGCGAGATTGCGCAAGACGGCATTGACGAGAGATGCAAAAGGAGCGGTCTTGGTTTCAAGACGCACGATACGGACGGCGATATCGACCGCCGCGTGATCGGGCACGTCCAGAAAGAGGATCTGCGCCGCCGCGACGATGAGCGTCCATTCGATCTGCGCCGCCTGACGCGGCAGGCCGCGTTCCATGAATTTGTTGATCGCCTGCCTGATCGTGCCAAGCCGGCGCAGCGAAACGGTGACGATGGAACGGACCAAGGCGCGATCGCGTGCGTCGATACCCGCGAGCCGATTGGGAACGGCTGCCGCCGAAAGGCGTTCGTCGAGCGCGTGACCGTTGGTGATGATGTCGTTCAAAAGCGCGGCGGCGGCGGTTCTGGCGAGAAGGCCCGGGTGACGCTCCGCCTCGCGTCTTTGTGCTTCCGCCGAAACCATCGGGCTGCGATGTTTTGGGCGCGGCTTTCCTTGTGAAGAATCCAAAATGACGGTTCCGATTTTAACGCGGCGGCGCACATGCGCCTTAGGCTATTTCAGGTGAAGTCTATACGCTCAATCGTTTCGAAACCGCTCTCGTCCGGCAGAGTTGGAATTTTATTCGCTGCTCGAATACCGTACCTTACAAAATTGATCCTCACACAACGCGCTCGCGTCCTATCTTTTCCAGGCGCATAGCAGAAATGCAGCGCTCACGCTGTGTGATACCACACAGACAATATAGGCGCGTTTGGAGGCGGGAACTCGATTGTTCTTTTTCGCCCGACGTTTTGGACCTAAAAGGCCCCATCGAAAATCGGGACATTGCTTATGGCCAAGCTTGATCCACCGGACGGCGGTGTGCCGCTTTCGCCGCGAAAGCCTTTGAGTGACGCGGCGCGTCGCGCTTTGGCCGAAGCTGACGAACGCCGGCGTCTTGCCGAAGCATCCGCGCGGGACGCTGCCAAAGCAACGGAAATCGGCGGCCGCAACGGGCCGGAGCCCACGCGTTACGGCGACTGGGAAGTCAAAGGTATCGTCAGCGATTTTTAGGGGCCAGCGGCGGCGTTACGGCTTGCTTTTGCGCGGCGGCTTCGCCGCACCGAATCGTGCCTGTATCGCCGCGACAAATGTCTCGGCTTCCGCGACCGCGTCCTCGGCGATTTCAAGCGGTGGCGCATCTCCGATATAATCGGCGAGCTGGCGGTGCTTTTGTACCTTGCTGATGGCTTGACCGAGGGTGGGACTCATTTTGAGGCCAAGGACCACCTCTTTGCCGAAAGCGCTGATCAGGCCGCCATGCGTTTTGAATTCAGGCGCTGTTTCGCCCAACGCGCCAAGCAAGGCGACATGCGCGGCATAGAACATCGCGTAATAGGCGCGGTTGCAGGCACCTTCCGTGTCCTTCTTCTTCAGGAGCAATTGAGCCGAAGCCAAGGCGCGCTGCGCCTTCCTCATATAGGCTTCGGCGTCGGCGTGCCGTTTCACAGCCGCAGGCCCTCGCATTTTATATTTTCGATCAGCTCGGGATTGCTGAAGAGCTGCGGACGCTTCAACTCGCTTTCCCATAGCGGCAATGGATCGACCAGCACATGCATTTCCAGCATGACGTCGAATGCGATCCGCGCCATCTCGCCCGCCGCGGCCCAACGGTCGCCGCGTCTGCCTTTCAACACGACCGCGAGATCGGCATCGCTATCGGGCTTGTGATCGCCGCGCGCGCGGCTGCCGAACACAATGCCCTCGACCAAAGGATACTTGCCTTCGAGACGGCGCATGAATTCGCGCGCGGCAAGTTCGGTCTCTTTGCCGAGCGGCGGTCTCATATGCCGCGCGGCTTCTTTGAGGGCAAGCTCTTTCGTACCAAGTTTCTTTGAGACGAGTCGCGAGATGGTGCTTTGGCTGACCTTATATTGGCGCGCGAGATCGGCTTGAGTGGCTGAGGCATCGGCCAAGGCTTTCAGGGCCGCTTGCTTTTGATGGGGATTGAGGGTGGCGCGCCGTCCCATATGCCGGCCGCGCGCGACGGCCTTTACGCGCCCGTCGCTTGTCCGCGCGCGGACGAGTTCGCGCTCGAAGGCCGCAAGTCCGGACAGCGCGGTCAATAGCGGGCGCCCCCGCGCGCCCGTCGTGTCGGCCCATGGGTCGTTGAGCGAACGAAAGGAGGCGTCCCGTTCTTTCAAGGCCTCCGCGATATCGAGAAGATCGCGGGGCGAGCGCGCTAGCTGGTCGAGCCGCGTGACGATCAAAACGTCCTTCTCGCCGATCGCCGCCAGCATGCGGGCGAGCTGTGGACGTTCGCCATGCGCGCCGGCGGTTTTTTCCTTGAAGATTTTTTCAGCGCCGGCGGCCTTCAGCGTCGCGACCTGGCTGTCGAGGGTCTGACCTTGGGTCGAGGCGCGTGCATAGCCAAAGATCACCATGGGTAAATTTAGCAAAGATGGGGTCTATTACGCAAGTATCTTTTGCATAACATGAGTCGCCGATTGTTCCGCTGGCTCCAGCCTTTGTGCTTCCAAGCAGGCTCAGATCAATCCGGCGGCGATATTGATCGTCAAAGCGAGCACGGCGCTATTGAAGAAAAAGGCGAGAACGCAATGGACGAGCGCCGTCCGGCGCATGCCCTTGGACGTGATCTCCACATCGGCCGTCTGCGATGCGACGCCGATCACATAAGAGAAATAAAGGAAATCAAAATAATCCGGATTGTCGGTGCCGGGAAAATGCAGCCCGCCGCGCCGGTGCTCCGGCCCCCCGGATTGCGTTCTGGCCGCGCCGAAATAATCATGCGCATAGTGCAGCGCAAATATCAGATGGATGAAGAACCAGGCGCTGAGGATCGTCGCCGCAGCCAATGCGATATGCAGTTCCTTGACGAGCCCCGTCGCGTCTTTGACGATCGCCAGTTGCGCGACGATCGCACCGACCGAGCTTAAAGCCGCGATGCTCGTCAAGATGAGGATGGCGAAACGGCCTTCGTCCTGAAGCTTGGCGCGATAGCGGATCGAGGCCTGCGTGGCGGTTGCGATAAGCTAACCGGTCAAGACAAAATAAAGCAGGGTGCAGGCGTTCCAGGCAACGAGCCAGCGGGTGATGTCGCGCCACGAGGACGGCGTCAAAAAGCCGACCGCCATTCCAAACAAAACGCTGATGAAAAGCCGCGGCCGGCCACGGATCAAACGGATAAGGCGCCACCGATGCAGGAATGGTCCAATGCCGGAGGCGGACGGATCGCTCAATTCTTGCGGGCCACGACGAAATGGGCCGCCTCTTTCAGGATGTTCGCCTGCCCTTGCGGAAAACCTTTGAGCGCGCCGATCGCCTCGGATGCCATCTTGTCGCGTCTTGCGCAGGCCGCCTCAAGTCCGAGCGCGGCGACGAGCGTCGCCTTGTTGCGCTCGGCATCCTTGCCGGCGCGCTTGCCGAGCGCGACTTCGTCGGCCTCGACGTCCAAAATATCGTCCGCGACCTGAAAGGCCGCGCCAAGTGCCTGACCGTAGCGCGAGAGCGCCGCTTTCGCCTCCGCATCGGCTCGCCCAAGGATCGCGCCGGCATTGACCGCATAATGCAAAAGTGCGCCGGTCTTCATGGATTGAAGCCTGATGACGGCTTCCGCCGTATGCGGTTCTTTCGCCTGTTCGGCTTCGAGGTCGAGCACCTGGCCACCGACCATTCCGCCGATACCGGCCGCGCGGGCAAGCGCCAGGACCAGTTCGGCGCGGACCGCCGGGTCAGGATGAGTCGCAGGATCGGCGGTGACGTCGAAGGCATAGGTCAAAAGCCCGTCGCCGACGAGAATGGCGGTCGCCTCATCATAGGCTTTATGGGTCGTCGGCCGGCCGCGCCGCAGATCGTCATTGTCGAGCGCCGGCAGATCGTCATGGACCAGGGAATAGCAATGGATCATTTCGAGCGCGGCCGCAGCGCGCACCACGCCATTGCCTTCGACGCCGAAGAGGCGCGCGGTCTCAATCAGGAGAAAAGGCCGCAGCCTTTTGCCGCCGCCAAGGCTCGCATAGCGCATGGCCTGCAGAAAACGGCCAGGGCGGAATGTCTCTCCGGGCAGAGGGGTCGCCGATAGGAGTGTGTCGAGCATGCTCTCCGTCGCTTCCGCGACGTCCGACAACCGCCCCTCGAATTCACGCGCGCCGCCTGATGCCATCGTCCCAATTGCCTCACTTTGGCTTTGAACCGCTTCAGCTTCCGCAGATAGAGGCGGTGCTGCTTTTGGGCGGGTGCAAACCGCCGCTCGTTTGACGCCTTGCCCGATTGCTCCAGATCGGTCAAGGCTCAGACCCTGGCATAAGACTTGGGTGGGCTCGCGGGGCTTGTGATTATTTTTCGCTGGTTCTTTCGCATTCTGCTGCTGGTTGTCGTGGCGGTGGGCGCATTGATTCTCGCCTATCGCTTCGTGACGCCGGTCTCGACCTTGATGGTCGGACGCTGGATCACTGGGAAATCGGTTGAACGGACTTACGTCCCGCTCGCGCGCATGTCGCCGCATTTGGCGGCGGCCGTGATTGCCTCCGAGGATGCGCGGTTTTGCCTGCATCATGGCGTCGACTGGGACGCCCTGAACGGGGTCATCAAGAAAGCCGGCAAGCGCGGGCCCTCGCGAGGCGCTTCCACCATTCCGATGCAGACGGCCAAAAACCTGTTTCTATGGCCGGGACGATCCGTCGCCCGCAAGGGCCTGGAAATTCCGCTGGCTTTGGCGATCGACGCAGCTTGGCCGAAGCGGCGTCTCCTCGAAGTCTATTTGAACATTGCCGAATGGGGCGACGGTATTTTCGGCGCCGAGGCCGCCGCCCGGTTTTATTTCAAGAAAAGCGCCCATGATCTGACTTCGCAGGAAGCGGCGCTGCTCGCGACCGCGTTGCCGAACCCTCATCTGCGCGATCCGGCCGCGCCGCATCGGGGCCATGCGGCTTTGGCCCGCCATCTCATAGCCAGGGTCGAGCAGGGCGGCGTGCCGCTTCAATGTGTGGAGTGATGTCGCGCCTCTGTCCACGCATCACACTTGTAAAATCAATGATTTAATGCTTTAGGAAGGCGGTGGGGCGGGTTACTTTTCCGCGATCCCGCACTAGCCAGACCGCGCTTTTCATTGTATGCACCCGGCTCCCGGTGACAATTTGCGCAATTTTTGTCCGCGCTGCGAGAGATTCTGATGGCTGTTCCGAAACGTAAAACCTCCCCGATGAAGCGCGGTTTCCGGCGCTCGGCCGATGCGCTTGAGGCGCCGACCTATGTCGAAGACAAGGATTCGGGCGAATTGCGCCGGCCGCATCACATCGA
>JAATEW010000164.1 GCA_015655535.1 Hyphomicrobiales bacterium
AAGAGGATCAAAGCTGATCCCTACAAGAAGCATTGAAGATACGCTCTGGTATATGGCAAAATCCCCACCCCCCGCAAGTCGCGGAATGAGAAATTTACGCCCTAAAACCCGATTCGACGCATGAATCTATAGCGTCGCTTAGGCTGAAATCAGGGCCGCGCCGGTTGCGGTCCCCTCGGCATGGCCGCCAATTGCGGACCAAGCGTCTCCCAAACCGTCAGATAATTCTGAATTTGCTCGGCGACCGGGGCGGTCCAGAGCGACAGATAGGCGTTGGCATTGAGCTGGAAGCCGCGCAAACGGCAGACGAGGCGTTCGGCCTCAAGGCCGGCTTCGCTCGCGACGCGCTCCCATTCGGTGGGGTTCAACTTTGACCAGCCTTGCCGCGCGCAAACCGCCGCCACCGAGGTGACGAGGCAGGCTTGCCGCAAAGCCGCCGGCGGATGCGTCCATTGCGGCAGATCGGCCGCCTCGCAGGATTCGTCGAAAAGCCGGAAGACTGCGTAGATCGCGAACCAGGTGAAATACCAGGTCGTCGAATGGTCGCCGTCGAGCGGGATCTTGTGATCCTTCAAAAAGCCTTCGGAATATTCGGCGAAGGGGTTGAGCCTATAGGCGCGCGCGAAGGCCTGCTGAATGGCGAAAGCATCGGCGTCATATTCGAGCGTCTGCACGGTCGAAATATCGAGGCCGCCGTCGACCAGACGCATTTCCTGAAAGGCCGCCGAACTTTCCTTCGCATGCAGCAATGCGACATGCCCGTTCCACAGATGCGCGACCTCATGTTTCAGCATGAAGTCGAGGGCCGTGTCGAAAAGCGCGACGGCCAATTTGCGGCGGATCTCGACGTCTTCGTTGGCTGGCTTATCCGGCGGCCGGACGAAGAAAAGATCACCCTTCGACTGCGGCGGCTGCCCTTCGAAGCGGCCTGTATCATCGATCCAAGGAAAGATCTCGCGCTGGCCCATCAGCCCGTGGAAGAAGGCCCAGAGGCTGCGAATGGCCGGAACATAAAGGCAGATCATGTCGCGCGACGTGCGCTGCGCGAAAGCGTTGAATTCGCGGTGATCGGCAAATCCAAAGGCGATCCCGCCTTCCGACGCATATTCATCCGCCATATCGGCCAGCGTCGCGAGGCAGCGCTCGCGCACCACTTCGAAAAGGCTGACATTGCCATTCAATTTGGGCTTCGGCATTTCGAAGCGCCTGAGGCCCATATGCGCCAGGGCCTCGTTGAAGGCTTCGTCGCTGCCGGCGATGACCGTGTCACTCACTTCAACCTGCTCCTTCGCCCCGGCGAGCCCGCCGAGACGCTGTCTTTTCGGGCCGACTTATAGCCTCATTGCGGGAGAATGCAGCAACGATTTCATGGGCAGCAAGCAGGCTTTGCGCTCAGACCCGCTTCTCGGGCCAGGTGCAAAGATCAGAAATGATGCAGCGCTCGCACTCGGGGCGGCGCGCTTTGCACACATAACGGCCATGCAAAATGAGCCAATGATGGGCATGCTGCTTGAATTCGTCCGGAATGATTTTTTCCAAGCCCAGCTCGACGGCGAGGGGGGTCTTCCCCCGCGCGAGCGGAATCCGGTTGGATACACGGAAGAGATGCGTATCGACCGCGATGGTCGGCGCGCCGAAGGCATTGTTCATCACGACATTGGCGGTCTTGCGGCCGACGCCAGGCAAGGTTTGCAGTTCCTCCCGCGTTTCGGGGATTTTGCTGCCATAGACGTCGATCAGGCGCTGTGACAGCAAGATCACGTTCTTCGCCTTGGCGCGGTAAAGCCCGATCGTCTTGATGTAATCGCGGACTTTATCTTCACCGAGCGCCAGCATTTTCTGGGGCGTATCGGCGGCGGCGAAGAGCGCCCGCGTCGCCTTGTTGACACCGGCATCCGTCGCCTGCGCCGACAAGACGACTGCGACCAGAAAGGTGAAGGCGTTCACATGTTCGAGTTCGCCTTTGGGATGCGGTTCGGCGGCCTGAAACCGCTCGAAGATCTCGCGAACGATTTTGGGATCGGGCTTTTTCTGCCGCGTTCGCTTTGGGGCCACGGGTTTGGTTTTGGAGCCTTCGTCTTTGGAACCTTCCTGCCCGGTCAGTGCTTTGGCAAGGCTAGCCGCCCGCGGTTTCGCGGAAGCCGCCGGTATCTTGTTCCCACGCGGTGAAATTTTTTCCACGCTGCCGTTGTCCAGGGTTCATATAAGGTCAGCGAAGCTTATAAATTGACGTGAGAGGCGAGAGAAGGGCCGGCATCGCGTGGACGACGAGATGATCACACCCAAATGGAGCGCGGCGGTCGAGGATGCTGGCCATTCCGAGCGCTCCGAAGGCCGTGATCCGCCGATCCTGTCCCTGCGCTTGCATCCGCATCGCTCGCTGACCAAAAATAACTTCCGCCTGCTTATGATGATTTTCTCGGGCGCGAGTTTTTTCACGAGCCTGCCCTTCATCATGCTCGGCGCTTGGCCGGTCGCAGGGTTTATGGGGCTCGACGTGGCCGCCTTCTATTTTGCCTTCCGGGCCAATTTTCGCGCCGCGCGCGCCTATGAAGATGTATTGTTGACGCCCTTCGAACTGCGCTTCGCCAAGGTCAGCGCGAAAGGCGCGCGGGCCGAATGGCGCTTCAATCCGGCCTGGGTGCGGCTCGACCGCGAGGAACATGAGGAATTCGGCACCCAAAGGCTCGCCTTCGTCTCGCGCGGCCGCAGCGTCGAGGTCGGGCCTTTTCTTGGTCCCGAGGAAAAAGCCCAGCTCGCCACTAGCCTTTCACGCGGGCTTGCCGAGGCGCGACGCGGACCACGTTTTTCTTAAGAGGCTTAGTGCGGGTAATAGGGACGCGGCGGAGGGACGACGCCCCAACGGACCTGAGCCCTATAGGTACACTCAATGCCGCAGGGAATGCCGCGCAGATCGCGGGCGAAATCGGCAAGACTGTCATAGCGGCCGTCGGGTCCTTGATAGTGAGGAACCACCGGCCCGTAGCTCGGCCCGACAGACCAAGGCACGTAAACCGGCACCGGCGCGTAATAAACCGCTCCGGGCTGCGCCAGAGACGGCGATGCGACGGCGGCGGCTAGACATCCGATGATCCCTGCGCTCCAAGCTTATCTGTTGAGAGGAGCCTCGCGAGGCAAGACCCGGTTTCCTGATAAGTAATTTAAGGTCGCGGAGGCTTCAGCGCACTCTGGCACCAATCCGCATCCGCGCGCAGGAAAACAAGAAAAGGCCGACCGCCCCGGGGGAAGGGCGGCCGGCCAAGGAAGTCCCGCGCGGGCTGGTTGGGGGGCTAAACGAGCGCGGAACACAACTCAACGCCTGCTTGGAACGTTGGTTCCACAACGTGCCGTCCGGCGCCGGCTAAAATATGTCCCGGACACTTAAATAGACGCCTATGCTTAACGGGAGCTTGCCGATCTCATTTTATTGCGGCGGAGGCGGCGCGGGCTCGGCTGCGACGGACGGCGGCTTCGGCTTTTTCTTGACGGGCGCCGGCGGTTTTACATCGTCCTGCTTATTGGAAATTGCGCCGAGCTGCGCCAGCAGCGCCAGGACACGCGCCCTGGTGATTTCCAAAGCGCAAAAACCATGGACCGATTCCAGCGCATAGGAATGGCAAAGGGTTTCGCGCTCGGACGAAAATCCGGCCTGCTCTCCGGCAATGCGCTTGATCGAGGCTTTATCCTTGCCCGCATGCGACAGTAGAACCCGGAAATTGGCACGCATGTCGGTTTCGATGCGCAGCCGGGTCTGTTCCATGTCATGCGCGCGGCTCTGGCTGATGGTATTGCCTTGCGGCCCCCAAAGGCCCGCCGGATCGACGTGACAATTGGCCTCGGTGAAATCGCAGGCATGGCCTTTCGGGATCAGAATGGCGCCTTCGAGCACATCGAAGGAAAATGGGCAGGCCGGCAAATCCACCTGATACCGGGTGAGGCCCGCGGGGCGCCCGTCGAAATGCGCCGTGATTGGCAGACCGGCGTTGATCTCGACGTGGCACGTCTCGCCAGGCTTTGAAATTTCTTCGCCCTGGAGAGACAGCTTTGCGACTTCAACGTCCTTCCCCTGCCGCGACAGCGCGATGGCACCGACCGCGCCGTCGCGCAGGAGCGTCTGCCCGATGACGCTCTCGTTGGCCGGCGGTCTCATGGGAATGGGTTTCGCCTTCTGCACTTCCTGCGGAGCATCCGAACCAGCGGGTGCGGGCTCGCCCCCCTCGGCCGGCGCGGCATCAGGGCCATTATGCAGCATAAGCTGCGCCCTCGCGGGAAACGCGAAGGCCGCCATGTTGAAAATCAGTGCCGCAACCAGGACCCGCATCTCAAAGACCGCTCTTACGGAACGAAACGCCCGTTTCGGATCGGATTCGAGCTTTTGCGCATCCCGGATCCGGAAACCCGGCATGCAAATGGTTTTGTCGCCGAAACGGCGAGAAAAACCGCTCTAAATCTGTTTGAGCTGACTTTACCGGCAAATCAACCATCATGCTGCCCGTCAAAAGCCTCAACTATGGGCTTTGGCGGAGCTGACCTGCTGCTTTGGGAAGGAAGACCGGCATGAGAGTCAAGCCTGCACGGCCTGAAAGTGGACGGTTTCTCGTCTTGCACGCTTTCCAGCCTCGCTTATATACGGCTCATCTTGCGTTTAGGCGCAATCAAACCAATTTGAAACTATCGGGGACCGGGCGGACAACCGTCCTCCCACAGGCCAGGATCGCTTCGGGGTCCGGCGGTCTTGCGAATCGAAAGGAAACAACATGGCAAAAGTCATCGGCATCGATCTTGGCACCACCAATTCCTGTGTGGCGGTCATGGAGGGTACGACGCCGAAGGTGATCGAAAACGCCGAAGGGGCACGCACGACGCCTTCCATCGTCGCTTTTACGGATGATGGCGAACGCCTCGTCGGCCAGCCGGCGAAACGGCAGGCTGTCACCAATCCGGAACGGACATTCTTCGCAATCAAGCGTCTCATCGGGCGCACTTATAACGATCCCATGACTCAGAAGGATCTGAGTCTCGTCCCCTATAAGATCATCAAGGCCTCCAATGGCGACGCCTGGGTCGAGGCGGACGGCAAGCAATATTCCCCCTCGCAGATTTCAGCCTTCATTCTGCAAAAGATGAAGGAGACCGCCGAGGCCTATCTCGGTCAGGGCGTCTCGCAGGCGGTCATCACGGTCCCGGCCTATTTCAACGACGCCCAGCGTCAGGCCACCAAGGATGCCGGCAAGATCGCGGGCCTCGAAGTGCTCCGCATCATCAACGAGCCGACGGCGGCCGCGCTCGCCTATGGGCTCGACAAGAAGAGCTCCGGCACGATCGCCGTCTATGACTTGGGCGGCGGCACCTTCGACGTGTCGATCCTCGAAATCGGCGACGGCGTTTTTGAGGTCAAGTCGACGAACGGCGATACGTTCCTCGGCGGCGAAGACTTCGACATGCGCCTCGTCGAATATCTCGCGGACGAGTTCAAGAAGGAAAGCGGCATCGATCTGAAGAAGGACAAGCTTGCCCTTCAGCGCCTGAAAGAGGCGGCTGAAAAGGCCAAGATGGAATTGTCCTCGGCGACCCAGACCGAGATCAACCTGCCTTATATCACCGCCGATGCCTCGGGTCCGAAACATCTGACCTTGAAGCTGACGCGGGCGAAGTTCGAGGCCCTCGTTGACGACCTGATCCAGAAAACCGTCGAGCCCTGCCGCAAGGCTCTGAAGGATGCAGGCCTCACGGCGGCTGAGATCTCGGAAGTGGTTCTCGTCGGCGGCATGACCCGCATGCCGAAGGTCCAGGAAGTCGTCAAAAACTTCTTCGGCAAGGAGCCCCATAAGGGCGTCAACCCGGACGAAGTCGT
>JAATEW010000247.1 GCA_015655535.1 Hyphomicrobiales bacterium
GATGGTCACGCATTCCATGCCTATCTGCCGGGCGGCGCCTCGGGCGGCATATTGCCCGCGACGATGAACGACATTCCGCTCGATTTCGGCACGCTCGAAAAATACGGCTGTTTCATCGGCTCGGCCGCGGTCGTGGTTCTCTCGCAGCAAGACGACGTGAAGGCCGCGGCCTTGAACCTCATGCGTTTCTTCGAGGATGAGAGCTGCGGGCAATGCACGCCCTGCCGCGTCGGCACGCAAAAGGCGGCGCTGCTCATGGAAGAACCCGTGTGGGACCGCGAATTGCTTGAGGAATTGAGCGCCGCCATGCGCGATGCCTCGATCTGCGGTCTCGGCCAGGCGGCTTCGAACCCGCTGACCACCGTCATCAAATATTTCCCGGAAGAATTCGCACCAAAAGAGGCTGCGGAATGATGGACAAGATCACCTTCGAACTCGATGGCCAGCAGGTCGAGGCTTCGCCCGGCGAGTCGATCTGGCAAGTCGCGCAACGGATGGGAAATACGATCCCGCATCTTTGCTATTCACCGGAGCCAGGCTATCGCGCCGACGGCAATTGCCGCGCCTGCATGGTGGAAGTCGAAGGCGAGCGTGTGCTTGCCGCCTCGTGCAAGCGCATGCCTTCCATCGGCATGAAGGTGAAGACCGCGACCGAGCGCGCCGTCAAAGCCCGCAAAATGGTGATGGAATTGCTCGTCGCCGATCAGCCCGCGCGTGCCACATCGCATGACCCGGAGTCGAAATTCTGGCATTGGGCCGAGGCCGAAGGCGTCACCGAGAGCCGCTTTCCGGCCGCCAAGCGCTGGATCGGCGATGCGAGCCATACCGCCATGCGCGTCAATCTCGACGCTTGCATCCAATGCGGGCTTTGCATGCGCGGCTGCCGCGAGGTCCAGGTGAACGATGTCATCGGCATGGCGCATCGCGGCGCCAATGCGAAAATCGTCTTCGATTTCGACGATCCTATGGGAGAGTCGACCTGCGTCGCTTGCGGCGAATGTGTCCAGGCCTGCCCGACCGGCGCCTTGATGCCATCCTCCTATCTCGACGAACATCAGACGCGCGTGGTCTATCCGGAAAAGACCGTGCAGTCGCTCTGCCCCTTCTGCGGCGTCGGCTGCCAGGTCGATTATCACGTCCATGACGGCAAGATCGTCTATGCCGAAGGCCACGACGGCCCGGCGAACCACAATCGGCTCTGCGTGAAAGGCCGCTTCGGCTTCGACTATATTCATCATCCGCATCGGCTGACGAAACCGCTCATCCGTCTGCCCAATGCCAAGAAAGACCCGAACGATCAGGTCGATCCGGCCAATCCCTGGACGCATTTCCGTGAAGCCACCTGGGAAGAAGCGCTCGATGTGGCGGCCAATGGGCTGAAGAAAATTCGCGACGAAAAAGGACCCAAGGCGCTCGCAGGCTTCGGCTCCGCCAAAGGCTCGAACGAAGAAGCCTATCTCTTCCAGAAGCTCGTGCGCACCGGCTTCGGCTCGAACAATGTAGATCATTGCACGCGCCTTTGCCACGCCTCTTCCGTCGCGGCGCTTTTCGAAGGCATAGCGTCGGGCGCGGTCTCAGCGCCTTTCGCGGCAGCGGCCGACGCCGAAGTCATCATCGTGATCGGCGCCAATCCGACGGTCAATCATCCGGTCGCCGCCACCTTCATCAAGAACGCGGCGAAGAAGGGCGCGAAGCTCATCGTCATCGATCCGCGCAGGCAGACCTTGTCACGGCATGCCTATAAGCATCTCGCCTTCAAGCCCGGCAGCGATGTCGCAATGCTGAATGCGATGATCCATACGATCATCAACGAGGGCCTGACCGACGATCAATATATAGCGGGCTATACCGAAGGCTTCGAAGAGCTCAAAGCGCGCATCCAGGAGTTCACGCCGGAGAAAATGGCGCCGGTCTGCGGCATCGATGCCGAGACCTTGCGCGAGGTCGCGCGGCTTTATGCGACGGCGCGCACCTCGATCATCTTCTGGGGCATGGGCATAAGCCAGCATGTTCACGGCACCGATAATGCGCGCTGCCTGATCGCGCTCGCGCTCATCACCGGCCAGGTCGGCCGCCCCGGCACCGGCCTGCATCCGTTGCGTGGCCAGAACAATGTGCAAGGCGCCTCGGATGCGGGCCTGATCCCGATGTTCCTGCCGGATTATCAGCCGGTCGGCCGCACCGATCTGCGCGAGCCGATCGAAGCGCTCTGGCATCAGAAGATCGATCCGGTGCGCGGCCTCACCGTGGTCGAGATCATGAATGCGATCCACGCGGGCGAAATCACCGGCCTCTTCGTCGAGGGCGAGAATCCGGCCATGTCGGACCCGGATCTCCAACATGCGCGCGGCGCGCTTGCCATGCTCGACCATCTCGTGGTGCAGGATCTTTTCGTGACCGAGACGGCGTTTCATGCCGACGTGATCCTGCCCGCCTCCGCCTTCGCC
>JAATEW010000325.1 GCA_015655535.1 Hyphomicrobiales bacterium
CGCGCGATGCCGCTTTGGTCGAAACCGGACTCGACCTTCGTATCATGCCACAGGCCACGATCGGCATCTCCTACACCGGCCAGCTCGCCCAAGGCGTGCAGGACCATTCCGTCAAAGGCAGCCTGCTCATCAGGTTCTAGAAGTGACATCCATCTGAGCCTGATCGCACCGACATAATGCAGCTGGCCATTGAGCATCGTCGCGACATGGATCACACCCAAGGCGCGTTGCGGTTGATGGCTGATAGCGGGTGATCGAGAGCTTAGTACAAAATGCTTATAAACAAAGAATTCTACTCCACTTTCGCCGTCCACTAATCCCGGCCGCGCGCAGAACGCTGATCGGCGAGCATGCCCACGAGCGCCGGGCGTCCAAAGGCTTGCTGCATTAATGGCTCCCGCTTCCACCCTTCCCGCACTTCACAACTTTGAACGCTCGCATGCTCGCCGGCACATCCGGCGGCCGCGAGCTTTCCAGATTGAAGAAAAGCCCCGCTGGCGCAGCACTGCCAGCGGGGCGCGCTACAATGCCAATTATTGGGAAAATTAGCCTTGTAGACGCTACGCGATGTCCGGAGTGATCGCGTGCCAGAACAGAATAGTAAAGCTTGTTCGAGCCCTGCTGTTCAATATTGACCACAAAACAAAAAAGCCCCGCCAGCGCTGGGGTGACGGGGGCGACACACTCGTGGGACGGAGACGCCCGAAAATCTGAGGCCGGTTCTGCCGCTATCGTCGTTCCCATCGTCATGCTCACGATGATACGGGGCATATGGGGTCCATGTTCATGCGCGGCATGCTCAACCGCACGCGCGCCGGAACATGATGCGTATGGCCGTCGTGGTCTTGGCAGCGCGCGTGGTGATCGTGTGGAGCAAGGCGGCACACCCCGCTTAGGAGGTTGTGAGTTTACGCGATTCCGAAAGCGGAGCCTGCGGTGCTTGCCATTGACGGGCCGTAATAATCCGCCGACATAAAAGGAATCTGCACGTGACAATAGCGCAATCCATTTTGACGCTGCGGCAATTGTTGCCTTGGCCAGCCGCATAACGCCGACTATCGCGAAGAACGTTTCCTTTTGTGAAAGGCGCAGCTTCGTGATCTCAAATGTCGTTGCAATTGCCATGGCCGTTTGCACCGTGCTTGTGATCACCATTTGCGGCATGGCATTTGGGCTGACGCGAGAGGAGACGGAAGACGCGAGCTATAGAATTTGGCGGCGAGCGGGATTGATATCTATCGCCGTCGCAGGGGCCATAACATCGATCGCGGTCTATGTGCTTGTTCGCGGCTGACTAGATGGAATCTTCGCCAAGCCTCTCGTGAAACGCAAGGGCTGATCTGACGCGAAAAAAATTCTGACAGAAATCGCGTGCCTAAAGATAGAGCGCGCCAATTCCGCGCATTTTACCCCCTGCCCGCCCTTACCGCCGATCACAACACAAGCCGAAGCGACAAAGGAAGCTCGGAAGGCCGGGATCTCACTGAAGCCGCAGCGGCAACAACGCAAGCGCGTTGCGAGCCATGCAAGCGGAAAGCGCGCCTCTGCACGTCCCCGACCCCCCCTGGATAAGGTCACGCCGCTGGTCAATTGGGAAGCGATGCGGGTGCGCATTGCCTCCGCCGAGGCCCCAAGGATCGTCAGCGGCTCACTGCCTCAGCTGGCAAACTATATCGAGTTTCTCGCGAAGCTCGCGTCAAATTATCGCTAGGCCGATGGTTCTTCGTGATTGCGCCGAGCATTGGCCGTCTGCTTTGCGTGCGCTATGGATCATCATCAATTGTGAAAACCTGTTTCGCACGCGGATCAACGATCAAAGTTTACGCTCATCGACATAATCCGCGCCCAAAATGATATTTCAACGTAACAAGCCGATGACAATAGGCCGCGTCATCGACGACTCGAGTGCGCGAAAGATTTGATTGGTAGATGCCGCGGTACATCGTCGTGACGGCTCCGAAGAATTTTGCAATCGGATCAGAAAGGCGTCTTAACAACGGCCCTCCTATCGCAACGAAACACGGGATCATTTTTAGCTCGCACAGATTGCCGATCAGATTTTACAGTCGGATCGCCGGCGCCGGAGCAGTGAATTATACCCAATAATAACGGGTCGTGGGCTGATGAGAAGAACGCTTAGTCATCCGCATGTCACCACCTAACCCTACAAGGCGCCCGCCTGTCCAAGGCCGCTTTTGCTTTCAGCTAGCGACGTTCCATTTCTTAGCACCATAAAGAGAGTTCCATGCAACGACACACTTCCAAGGCGGCGTTCGCTCTTTTTTTGTCGATGCTGCTCGCCGCCAACGGCAGCAGCCCGGCCCTGGCGGTGAGCCCGCAGGACGCACTGTCAACGGCGACCCCCATCAAACATGTGGTCATCATTTTCGGCGAAAATGAATCGTTCGACCACTATTTCGGTACCTATCCGAACGCGTTGAACCCGGCCGGCGAACCGGCCTTCACGGCATTGCCGAATACGCCGAACGTCAACGGTCTCACCGCGGCTCTGCTGAACAGCAATCCGAACGCGGCGAACGCGGGCAATGCCCCCAACGCGGTCAACCCGTTCCGCCTCGATCGCTCGCAGGCTCATACGTCGAGCCAAAACCACGCCTATGGACCCGAACAAGCGGCCTTCGACAATGGCGCTATGGACCTGTTCCCGAAGAACACCGGCGCGGCTGGCACTGGCGGCACGGGCGTCTTCAACACCAAGGGCCTCGTGATGGGATATTACGATGGCAACACCGTCACCGCGTTGTGGAATTATGCGCAGCATTTCGCGTTGAGCGACAATTCCTACAGCTCGACCTTCGGTCCATCCACGCCAGGTGCCGTCAATCTGATCTCGGGACAGACCAATGGCGCGAAGGGTTTCACCGCTGCCGGAGCACCCATTACCAGCGCTGCGCAGGGCAACAATCTGGTCGATGACGGCCAGGGCGGCTTTACGATGGCTGGCGATAGCGATCCTCACGGGGATCCATGCTCCTCCACCACCGCGTCCACGACCGAGTTGACGAGCAAGAACGTCGGTGATCTGCTGAACGCGAAGAACATCACCTGGGGTTGGTTCGAAGGCGGCTTCAACCTGAACGCCACGAACGCCAATGGCACGACCGGCTGCAAGCGGAGTACCACGTCAATCACCGTTGGTTCCAATGTGGTTGATTATGTTCCGCACCATCAGCCATTCCAATATTATCCTTCGACGCGCAATCTCAACCATACGCGGCCGAGTTCAGTGGCTGTGATCGGTAAAACCAGCGATGGCGGCGCCAATCACCAGTATGACGTCACCGACTTTGTCGCGGCGGTTCAGGCCGGTAATCTCCCGTCGGTCAGCTTCATCAAGGCCCCAGCGATCGAGGACGCGCACCCGAGCAATTCGGATCCGCTCGACGAGCAGGCCTTTGTCGTCAATGTGATCAACCTCCTGCAGCAGAGCCCCGAGTGGAGCAGCACGGCGGTGATCCTCGCTTATGACGACTCGGACGGCTGGTATGACCATGTGCAAAACGTCCTCAATCCGTCGGCGGTCGTCAATCCGCCGTCGAGCGCCATTGCGGACGGGTTCAACGGATCCGGGCAGTGCACGCCCATAGCCGGAACCCCCGGCGCGCGGACCACGCCGCTTCCTGGCGTCGGTGGTCAGCCAGTCCAAGGCCGTTGCGGTTACGGCCCGCGTCAGCCCTTGCTGGTCATTTCGCCGTACGCGAAGCCGAACTTTGTCGATCATACTCTGACGGACCAATCGTCGATCCTTCGCTTCATCGAAGACAACTGGCTCAGCGGCCAGCGGATCGGCCAGGGTTCGTTCGACGCGATCGCCAATCCGATCACCAATATGTTCGACTTCAATCAGACGCCGAACGCGAAGCTGATCCTCAATCCGAACCTCGGCACGCCCCAATAATTTGGAGCGGCTCTCAATTAAGAGATCCGGGACGGATGGAGACAATCCATCCGTCCCAATTTCCTAAACCTTATTCACGCCTCGATCCGTACCGAGTTCCCCCGATGAAGCGTTCTTCAGAGCTTATGCCGGCCTCATCCCACGCATGGTCCATGCGACTGCCGGTTTTGCTGTCCGTTGTGCTGGCGATGCCATTCGCCGCGGCAGACCCCGTTCCTCCGGCGAGCCAAACCATAAGCAGCGGCTCCAATACCCCGGTTGAACTCTCGGCGGTCGCGCAACTGGGACGCAAAATGTTTTTCGACCCGTCATTATCGAGGTCCGGGCAGCTCGCCTGCGCGTCATGCCATAGTCCGGAACATGCCTACGGGCCGCCGAACGATCTTGCTGTGCAGTTCGGCGGACCGGATATGAAACGTGCAGGACTTCGCGCCGTCCCGTCGCTGCGCTATTTGGAGCATACCCCGAATTTCTCGATCGGGCCGGGTACGGAATTTGCCGATATCGACCCGCCCGCGCCAGAGGACGTGCCAGCCACGGTAGCGGCACCGGCGGGCGATGTTAAGGTCGCATCGGTCGCCAAAGCCGATACCAATAATGCGGCACTCGCCGATGCCGAGGCCAACGTTCCGCAAGGCGGGCTCGACTGGGACGGCCGGGCCAACACGCTGCAAGAGCAGGCGTTGGGCCCGCTGCTCGATCCCAACGAAATGGACAATCACAGCGCCGCCGAATTTCTTGAGCGTGTGAAGCGCGCTCCCTATGCGGAAGACATTAAAAAGCTGTTCGGTCCCA
>JAATEW010000237.1 GCA_015655535.1 Hyphomicrobiales bacterium
CGGGCTCGGTCTATCAGGTCGAAGTGAATAGCGCGGGCCAGTCCGACCTGATCGCGGCCACCGGCCATGCGACATTGGCTGGCGGCACGGTGCAAGTGTCGGCCCAGGTAGGCAATTACGGCCCGCAGACCCGATATACGATCCTGACCTCAGCCGCAGGAGTGACGGGTACGTTTTCAAACGTCACCAGCAATTTCGCATTTCTGACGCCGACGCTCAGCTACGATGCCGACGACGTTTTTCTCATCCTCAATCGCAATGCTGTGCTCTTCGTGAGCCAAGCACAGACCCGCAATCAGGCTGGCGTCGCTGCAGCGCTCGATGCGAGCCCGACCGGCAGTTCTTTGGTCATGGCGGTGGCCGGGCAGACCACGGCAGGCGCGCGCCAGGCTTTCGATGCGCTCTCAGGCGAGATTCACGCAAGCGTCGCGACCACGCTCGTGGATGATAGCATCTTCGTGCGGGAGGCCGTGCTTGGCCGGTTGCGCCAGGCATCCTTTACAGGGACGCCAGGGCCGATGGCGGCACTCGGCTTGGGCGGCCCGGCGTTGGCTTACGCGGAGCCGGTGGCAGACGCCGACAATATCCCCTTTCCGATCAAAATGCCCGCCCCCGCCATAGCGCTGGCTCCCGATCTCACCTGGTGGTCGCAGGGGACGAGCGCGTGGGGCCGGATCGGCGGCGACGGCAATGCCGCCAGCGTGCAGCGCGATCTGGCCGGCTATTTCACCGGCGTCGATCGCCGGTTCGGCGACAATTGGCTGGCGGGCATTGCCAGCGGCTATACCAATTCCAGCGTCGGCGTCAGCGCGCGTGCGAGTTCGGCGAATATCGATACGGTCCATCTCGCCGCCTATGCAACCGCGAATTACGGCGCCTTCAATTTCCGCTCGGGCGCTGCCGGGTCCTGGAGTTCCATCGACACGGCCCGCTCGATCCTGTTTCCAGGTTTCGCCGAAAATGCAACGGCGAGTTCCGGCGCGGGCCTCGGCCAGGTCTTCGGCGAAGTCGGTTATGCGAGAGCCTTCGGCGTTGTCGCGGCCGAGCCCTTTGCCGGGTTTGCCTATGTGCATCTCAACACGAATGGTTTTACGGAATCCGGCCAGACGGCGGCGCTCACCGGTTCCAACATCACCGAAAATATCGGCTATTCGTCGCTCGGCCTCCGGCTGGCGACGCGGTTCGCGCTGGACAATGGAATGGCCCTGGCACCGCATGTCTCGGCCTATTGGCAGCACGCTTTCGGCGATCTGACTCCCGCCGCCTCGCTCGCCTTCTTGAGCACGGGCACATCGTTTACGACAGCCGGTGTCCCGATCACCCGCAATGCCGCCGTTATCGACAGCGGGCTCGACCTCGAGCTGACGCCGAACGCCAAGATCGGCGTGTCCTACTTCGGCCAGCTCGACACCCATCTCCAAGACCACGCCGTGAAGGGCAATTTCACCTGGCGATTCTGACCGGCGCGCCGCCATGTCGCCGCGGCCCGGCATACCCCGATCGCAAGCAGCAGCGGCAGATCGCCGGCTTTGAAGAGCTGGCGCGGTCGCGACGGCCTGGCCCGAAATGACCTGCATGCGCAAGGCGTTTGTCACAGCGCGGCGGCGCGCTTTGCCTCCGGCTTCTCCCCGCTCAAACGGTCTTGCCAGCGCGCCATAAAGGCATCGCATGAGGCTTGGTCGGTAAAGACGACGTCGGCATACCACTCGACCGTCTGAATATCGCCGTCCCAAGCGCGATTTTCCTGATGCCACAGAAAGGACGGCCAAGCCTTATTGCGATAGGCGGGGCTTGCCGGATAATCCGGCGGATGCAGCGATGGGCGGCCCAAGAGCTCGCTCATCCATTGCATGATCTCGGGCAGAAACGTGCAGCCGAAGAATATGCCGTGGCGCTGAACCCGATGCACATCACGCAGCACATATTGCTGAATCCAGGCCAAAGAGGGCGGCTGATCGATCTCGCGAAACTCCCGCAGCACCAGAAGCCGGAAACCGCGATCCAGGAGTTGCGCTGGAATGGCCCGGACATCACCAGGCGTTTCGTGTCTGTGCATGGTGATCCCTGAAGAAAGCCCGGCGCCGCTATAGGCTTTTAACTCCCGCCCTTCAACATTTGGCTCATGTCCGCGAGGCGTTCGGAGAGCGCCGCGTCGGTTTGAAAGATTGGCGCGATCTCGCGCCGCCGTGCGATCAGCGCGCGCGACCGTGACGACAGGCGCGCTCCGGCACCTGCCGCCTCCACACCCTGCGAGAGAGCGACAGCGAGGATCGCGGCAATGTCGAACGCATTGTCGAGCACCTGCAGCACCATCCAGCCCGCATTCGCACCCATGCTGACGACATCCTGATTGTCCTTATTGCTCGGGATCGTATGCAGGCTCATTGGAAAGGCGAGCGACTGGTTTTCGGCCGCCGCCGAGGTCGCGGTAAATTGCGCGCCCTGCAAGCCCAATTCGACGCCGAGCCGGCCGAGATTGAGGAAGGGCGGCAGTGTTCCATTGATTGAATCATTCAGCAGAAGATTCAGTTGCCGTTCCATCAGAAGCGAGCATTTGACTATTGCGATCTTCAGCACGTCCAAGGCGAGCGCCACCGGCTCGCCATGAAAATTGCCGCCATGCAACGCCGCGCCCGTCTCGGGATCAAAAACCGGATTGTCGGAGACGGAATTGAGTTCGTTGACGATACCCCGCTCGGCGAAGGCAAGCGCCTCATACATGGGCCCCAGAATCTGCGGCGCGCAGCGAATGGAATAAGGCGCCTGCAATTGTTTTTCCGCGCGGCCGGACTCAAGACCATCCGCATCCGCCAGATGGTCCCGCATATGCCGCGCGACATCGCTCTGCGCTGCGTGGCGTTTCGCGTAATGCAGCGCTGCAGCGTAAGGCTCCATGCTGGCGCCCAAGATTTCGACCAGAATGCAGCTCTGATCGACCGCGCCGTCGAGAAGGCGGCGCGCATAAGCGCAAGCCTGCGCACCCATGGCCGTCATGGCGGAAGTGCCATTCACCAGAGCGAGCCCGTCGCGAAATTCGAGGCGGAGCGGTTGGAGCCCGGCAAGCCCATAGGCTTCCTGCGTGGGCAACTTTTGATCCTTGAACCAGCACTGGCCTTCGCCGATGACAAGGAGGCCGAGGTGCGCAAGCTGCACAAGATCGCCGCTCGCGCCGACGCCGCCCTTGCGCGGAATGAAAGGCGCGAGGCCGGCATTGAACAGGCGCGCCATATGCGCCGCGACTTCGCCGCGCACGGCGGAGCGATTGCCGACGAGCGATTTGAGACGCGCGAGCATCACGCCCCTGGAAAGCTCCGTCGAAAGCGGCTCGCCCATGCCCGCGGCATGGCTGCGGATGAGATTATATTGCAGGTCGAGCGCGGCCTCGGGCGAGACGGCGACCGTGACCATCGGGCCCAGTCCCGTGGAAAAGCCGTAGAGATCGGCGTGGACCGCCTCGCGCTTCGCGGCTTCGAAAGCCGCATCCATCCGGCTGAGCGTCGCGGCGTCGATCGCAATCGGCGCGGGGCGCGTCATCGCTCGCAGAAAATCGGAAAGGCTGAGCTCTTTTCGATCCGACAGTTCGACAGGGTCCGGAGGGCCGGACGCCGTCATGGCGCCATGCCTTCCATCCGCCGCGAGGCCAGATCGAATACGCTAATGGACATGAATGAAGCTGCTCCGTGCCGTTTCGTCCCAGGTGGCGGGACGGGGAAACGACATTATAGCAATAGCTTCATATCCTCGACGCTGTTAAGTGCGCCATTTCGTCAATGCGGTAGAACGGAGCTAGGGTGTGGAGAGCTCGGGTCCCAGCCGCGCGATGCGGCGCGCTCTGTCCCAAACCTCGACCGGGCATCCGTTCATCAGCGACCGGGCAAGTATCAGCGCATGAGCATCGCTCAAGGCTTCGAGAACGTCGGATTTTTTGATGTGTCCGTCGTCTGCGATATGAAAAAGCCGGTAGGCCGGTAGCGAAAGTGGGTCTTTGAACATAGTCGACTCGGATGATGATAGATCCGCAGTGCAAGACCGCCATAAAGCGATCCACACCAAAGTCTTGCCGCTCGGGGATGCCAATTCTGAGGTGGCGCTCTCTTTCTGGCTAAAACCAAACCATCGTTCGCCCCTCAAACGGGGTACGATCACAAAGAATCCATAAGAAAAACCCGCCGGCAGACCGGCGGGAGCGTTTGCCAAGGGTCAGACCGGAGGCTCAGACTTCCCGCCAGCCGGGCTTGCTTGGATCGGTCAAATGATAATGAATCGGTCCGATTCCGGTAATGGCGATGATCGCGGGCTCGGCCGCGCTTTTGATCACGCCGTCGTAATGCGGGGTTTTGGCGACGCGGCGCACAAAGGAGCCCGCCGGAACCGGCACGGTCGCCTCAGGCGCGAAATCCTCGCCGCTCGCCACATACCACGTCCCGGACACGACGATGCAAAGACGGTCCGTCTCGTAATAATGCGGCGCGCTCATAAAGCCCGGATGCCATCGGATCAGAATGAAATGTTGGCCCGGCTCGCCGACGGCGCCGACCATATTGGCATGGTCGGCCGTGCCGGGCGGAAAATCATAAAGCGGCTGCCAGGGGATTTTATCCGGCGGCGTGACGATGGTCATCGTCGGATCGACACCCGCCGCCTGCCCCGCTTCAATCGCAAAGGATGTGGTAGCGGCGGCAAGCAGCGGCGCGATCAAGAGGTCGCGGCGGTTTGGAATCATATCGCTCATGAATCTTCCCTTCGGTCTTTGTGGCCGCAGCCCTTTCAAAAGGGATCAGCGGCTCGTTTCGACAAACCATCCATATTCGGTTTTTGGCTGCTTTCGATTGTCCAGGTCCCGCCGCAGCCAGTTCAGGACACCCTGCCCGGCGGCGACGCCGGTCGCCATGCAGCCCTGCAGTAGATAGCCGCCAGTCGGCGCCTCCCAATCCAGCATTTCACCGACCGCGAAGGTGCCAGGCCTGCGCCGCAGCATCAGATGTTCGTCGAGTTCGGTCAGCGCTATGCCCCCCGCCGTCGAGATCGCGCGCGTCAATGCGAACGGCGCCATCAACCGCAGCGGCAATGATTTGAGCAAGGGCGCGAGAGGTTCGGTTTCGCCACGGTGCAGTGCCTCCTGCACGAGCCCGACGGCGGCTGGTGACAGGCCAGCGCGCTTGCGCAGAAAATTCGATAAGGAGGCGCCGCCGCGCGGCACGGCCAGCCGCTCTGTAAGCGTCTCGAGGCTCACGTCCGGGCAAAGGTCGATATGCAGCAGAGCGGAACCATCGCGCGCGATAGCCTCGCGCAAGACCGCGGCCAACGCATAGACCGCGCCGCCTTCGATGCCCTTCGCGGTAATTATAAGCTCGCCCTCAATTCTCGATTCCTCAAACGAGAGAGCAGCGCGCTTCAATGGCGCACCCGCGTGGCGCGCGCTAAAGATGTCCGACCAATCGATCACGAAGCCGCAATTGGCCGGCCGTAGCGGCACGATCTCGACATCGCGCAAGAGCGCCGTCCAGCCGCCGTCCGTTCCGAGGCGCGGCCAGGAGGCGCCGCCCAAGGCGAGTACGGTCGCATCCGCGGCATGGAAGCTGCCATCCGCGAAGGTGAGCTTATCCGCATCAAAGCCGGTCCATTGCGCGCGCGTCATGAAGCGCACGCCCATGCCTTCCAGCCGCCGGAGCCAGGCGCGCAGCAGAGGGCTCGCTTTCATCGCGCGCGGAAAGACGCGCCCACTGCTGCCCACGAAGGTTTGTTGTCCGAGCCCTTCGCACCACGCGATCAAGGCGCTTGGCGGAAAGGCAGTCAGCAAAGCCTCCATCCAATCTGCTGCGCCGCCGTAGCGCGCAGGGAAGCGTGTGACAGGTTCCGAATGGGTAAGATTCAAGCCGCCGCGCCCGGCCATCAAGAGCTTGCGGCCGACGCTCGGCATCCGCTCATAGATGGTTACGGCAACGCCGGCGCGCGCGATGGTCTCGGCGGCCATGAGCCCGGCGGGGCCGCCTCCGATAATGGCGATGTTGCGGTTTGACAGCGAGTTGATATCCATTGCTCCTTACGAACGGCCAAACATAATCCGAAGCTTAAACTGAAGAGCGGTTAACGAAACTTGGCTTGGGCTAGAGGCTTGATGTTTCAGCTTCCCCCGCCAAGCTTAAACTTGTGATGCGTTTTGGTCCCGCGTGCCAGCCAACAAGTTTAACGATAGCGGAAGCAAATTCGTAACGAAACAGCGTGATACCCGCACGAACTGTTTCGGGCCGACCACAAGATCGGTTCTTATAATTTAGAGCGGGATGAGGAAAACCGGTTCCCATTTTTCCTTATCCGCTCTAGGGGTCCTTTATGGGTCAAATCATCACTTATCTGACGATTGAGCACGATTGGCGGCTTGTCCTTCTGGCGAGCATCGTCTGCTTCCTCGCCAGCGCCGTCGCGATCAGCCTGTTTCACCGCGCCCAAGCGTCGACGGGACGCGGGCGCTGGGTCTGGCTGAGCTTGGATGCGGCTGCGACGGGCTATGGCATCTGGGCGACGCATTTCATCGCAATCCTCGCCTATCAGCACACGTTTGGCGCGGGCTATAATCTTGGGCTGATCATACTCTCTCTGCTGCTTGCCGTGCTGGCGACCGCGGCGGGACTTATAATTGCTCTGGGGAGTTTCGGCCGCTGGAACGGAGCCATCGGCGGCGCGGTCGTCGGCCTTGGCATAGGCGTGATGTATTTCACCGGAATGGCGGCGCTCGATCTGCCGGGCAGCGTGATCTGGTCGCTCAATCTCGTTGCGGCGGCGATCGCCTCCGGCATCCTGTTCAGCGCCCTCGCGCTCTTTGTCGCAACGCGGCGCAATGATTGGGGAAACACGCTGGCCGCTGTCATTCTGCTGACGGTAGCTGTCGTCTCGACGCATTTTACGGCGATGGGGGCCATGGCCTTCAGGCCGGACCAGACGTCTATTTCCGGCGAAGCACCGTTTTCGCCCGATACGCTTTCCGCGCTTCTCGCCGGAATGGCAGCGCTCATTCTCGGCATGTGTCTTGTCGGGGCGCTGAGCGATCGCCAATCGAAGGACAAGTTGCAGCAGCAGAAGGTCCTGCTCGACGCCGCTTTGGCGCATCTGTCGCAAGGGATCTGCATGTATGACGCGAATGGCTGCGTCGTCTTGTTCAACGACCGTTATCTGCGGATGACGAAGTTCTCGGGTGCGTCGCTCAAGGGACGCTGCCTGCTCGACCTGCTCAAACAGCGGTTCGCGTCGGGAGATTTCGCGGAGGATCCGGAAACTTACTACACGCAACTGATTGCGAAGCTCAAGGAAGGCAAATCCATCTCGAAGATCATCGAGGCCGCAGGCGGACATACGCTGCGTCTGATCGATCATCCGATGCAGGGCGGCGGCTGGGTCACGACCATCGAGGATATTACCGACTGGAAAGAGGCTCAGGCGCAAATAGCCCATATGGCCCGCCATGATGCCCTGACCAATCTGCCGAACCGCACATTGTTCCACGAGGAATTGGAGCAAGCCTTGACGCGCATAACGCGCAATGAGCAGGTCGCCGTGCTCTGCATCGATCTCGACCATTTCAAGGACGTCAATGACTCCCTCGGCCATCCGGTCGGCGACGATCTCCTCAAGGAAGTCGCTCACCGGCTGAGCGATTGCGTTCGTAAAACCGACACGGTCGCCAGACTGGGTGGTGACGAATTCGCTATCGTGCAGGCAGGCGGCGAATTGCAGGCGGCGCACGCCTCGGCGCTTGCAAGCCGCCTCGTCGAAGTCATGGCGGTCCCCTACGACATCCAGGGGCAGCAAATCATCATCGGTGCCAGCGTCGGCGTTTCGGTCGCGCCGAACGACGGGACCGATCCCGATCAATTGCTGAGAAACGCCGATATGGCGCTTTATCTGGCCAAGGCGGATGGGCGAGGTGCCTATCGTTTCTTCGAACCGGGCATGGATGCCCGCGCCCAGGCGCGGCGCCTGATGATGCTCGATTTGCGCGCCGCCCTCGTGCGAAATGAATTCGAGGTCTATTATCAGCCGATCTACGATCTCGAAACCGACCGGATCATTTGTTTCGAAGCGCTTGTGCGGTGGAATCATCCGCTGCGCGGCATGATCATGCCGCAAAACTTCATCGCGCTGGCGGAAGAAAGCGGCTTGATCATTCCGATCGGCGGCTGGGTGCTCCAGAGAGCCTGCATGGATGCCGCAAGCTGGCCGCAGCATGTCAGCGTCGCGGTCAATCTGTCTCCGGCTCAGTTCAAGAACCCCAATCTCGTATCGTCCATCATCGGGGCCGTTACCGCGGCGAACCTGGCGCCAAAACGTCTGGAGATCGAGATCACCGAATCCGTGCTTTTGCAGGATAGCGAAGCGACGCTCGGAGCCCTGCACCAGCTTCGCGAATTCGGCGTGCATATTTCGATGGATGATTTCGGCACCGGCTATTCATCCCTGAGCTATCTACGCAGTTTCCCCTTCGACAAGATCAAGATCGATCAGTCCTTCGTGCATGAGCTTGCGGCTCAGGGGGATTCGCTTGCCATTGTCCGCGCCGTGACCGGGCTTGGAAAAAGCTTAGGGATCGCGACGACGGCGGAAGGCGTCGAGACGAAAGAGCAATTGGCGCTGCTGCGCACGGAAGGCTGCACCGAGGTCCAAGGCTTTCTTTTAAGCCAGCCGCGGCCTGCGTCCCAGATTGCGAAAATGCTGTCCAATGGCAAGCTGCGCGACGTCGCGTGAGCGCGCCGCATTTGGAAATCGCCGGTTCAACTTAGAACGCGATCCAAACTTCCGGCGATCACTGTCGCGCCGACCAGCAGCGAGAAAACGCCGGCGCCGGCTTGCAGGCAGCGGTTGGCAAGCGTCAATGTGCCCGCCGTAAGCGTCAAGGGTACGGCGAGAAAAACCGACATGGCGCCCATGCCGAAGACGGAGCCAAGGCCGAAGAGAAGCAGAAAGACGATGCCTCCCACCGTGCTGCCCGCGGTAGTCGCGGCGAGAACCGCCATGGCGCCCGAGCCCGCGAGCCCGTGCATGACGCCGACCGCCAAGGGGCGCAGCAGCCTCGTGTGATCATGATCATGCGGGCTCTGCCGATGCGGCAGAGCTTCCGTGCGATGGCTATGGGCATGGAAGTGCCTCTTGTCTTCGGCGGCATGATCATGCGCGTGGAAATGGATGCGATCGCGCAGCAGCCGATAGAAGACATTGAGCCCGAGCGCGACCAGCATCGCGCCCGCGGCGAGCGTCAATGTGCCGGTGATTTTGGCGTCGAGCTGCATCTTGCCGAAGAGAAGCAGGCCGCCGACGAAAGCCAAGGTCAGCAAATGGCCCAATCCCCAAACGATCCCATGGCCGGTGAGCCGCCGGACGCCGGTCTTATCAGCGATGAGGCTCGAAATCGCCGCGAGATGGTCCGGCTCGAAGGCATGCTGGAGGCCGAGAACGAAACCGAAGACAAGCGGCGAGACCATGAGATTGCTTTCTAGGGTCAGGACCCTATTGTTCTAATTCCAAAATTGATGTGCGCGAACCCTCTCCCGCTGGGAGAGGATGCCGCCGGAGGCGGCGGGTGAGGGGTTACGATCTCAGACATTTAAAATTGTAACCCCTCATCCGTCATGCTTCGCATGCCACCTTCTCCCACGGGGAGAAGGGCGCGCGCCACCATTCAGGTCTAACCCTAAACACCACGCCACTTATTCAGCCGCCGGAAGCGCGGCACTCCCCCTCGCCTGCCGCAGCCATTCGTACCAATCGCCCAAGCCCTCGCCGGTTCGCGCCGACAGGCGGATCGAACGGATCCCAGGATTGACCTCGCGGGCCATGGCTTCGCAGCGATCGAGATCGAAATCGACATGCGGCGCCAAATCGATCTTGCTGATGATCATCAGTTCCGCCGCCTTGAACATATGCGGATATTTGAGCGGCTTGTCGTCGCCTTCAGTGACGGACAAGACCACGACCTTGGCGCGCTCGCCGAGATCGAACAAAGCCGGACACACGAGATTGCCGACATTCTCGATCATCAGCAATGAGCCGAAGGCGGGCCGCAGAAAGTCGAGGCCTCGGCGCACCATATCGGCTTCCAGATGGCAGCCAGTGCCCGTATTGACTTGCACGGCGGGCGCGCCCGCTGCCTTGATGCGCTCGGCATCGTTCAACGTTTGCTGATCGCCTTCGATGACATTGATCGCGATTTCGCTTTTCAAATCGCGGATGGTGCGCTCAAGCAAAGTGGTCTTGCCCGCACCCGACGAACTGACGAGATTGAGCGCCAGGATCTCGCGCCCCTCGAACCAGGCACGGTTGCGTTCGGCGAGCCTATCGTTCTTGTCGAGGATCGCGCGTTCGAGATCGACCGTCACCGCATGAAGGCCGGCCACGGCCGCAAGCGCGGGAGACTCTGCATGATCATGATGGTGGTCATGGTCGTGCGGATGATCGTGATCATGCGGGTGATCATGGCCGTGATGATGTCCGTCGCCATGATGATGATCGTGAGGGTGAGCCTGCGGCGAAGCCGCTCTCTCCATATGGTCCTGCTGGCCGGTCTGAAGATTGGTGACCGTGATCTTTGCGCCGTCGTCGCATCCGCAGGTCGTGCACATCAAGCCGTCTCCAGTTCCATGCTTTTTATATTGAGTTCTTCGCCCGCGAGCCGCTCAAGCCTGCGTGAGCCGCAAGCGCAATGTCCGAAAACCTCAGCCAGCATGACCTCGCCGCCGCAATCGAGACAACGGGCGCGGCCCGGAATTTCGACAATGTCGAGCGCCGCCCCATCGAGCGCACTGCCCTGCGCCACGACATCGAAGCAAAAGCGGATCGCATCCGGCATGACCGCTGCGAGTTTGCCGATCTCCAGCGTCACCCGTGTGACTTTACGTCCTGCCGCCTGCTCGACGACGATGGCGACGATCGATTGCGTGATCCCCATCTCGTGCATCGCATGCCTCAACAGATACGCGGCAATTGCTCGCCGACCAGCATGTCGACGATGCGCTTGCCGCCAAAATGGGTTTGCATCACAACGCGCCCGGCGGGGCCTTGCAGCACATGGCCTATGATCGCGCTGTCGCGTCCAAGCGGATGCGCCGCCATGGCCGCGCGTGCGACTTCCGCCAAATGCCCCGGCACCACGGCGACGATCTTGCCTTCATTGGCGAGATAGAGAGGATCGAGCCCCAATATTTCGCAAAAGCCTTTGACCTCTTCCCGCAAAGGCGTCTTGCGCTCTTCGATCTCGATGCCAATGCCTGAGGCCTCGGCAATTTCATTGAGCACAGTGGCCAGGCCGCCGCGCGTCGCGTCGCGCATGAATTTCACTTGCGGACAGGCCTCGATCAGCGCATCGATAAGCCCATTCAACGGCGCGCAATCGCTTTCGATCGCGGTCGTGAGCCGCAGATCGCCGCGCGCAGCAAGGATGGCCGCGCCATGATCGCCGAGCAGTCCATTGACAAGAACGGCGTCGCCGGGCTCGGCACGATGCGCGCCGAGATCCATGCCGGAGCGGATGATTCCGATCCCCGCCGTATTGATGAAGAGCTTGTCGCAAGCGCCCTTTGTCACGACTTTCGTATCGCCGGTCACGATAGCGACGCCGGCCGCCGCCGCCGTCTTTGCCATTGAAGCTGCGATCTTGCGCAGAAAGGCGACATCGACGCCCTCTTCGATGATGACGCTGCACGAGAGATAGAGCGGCTTCGCCCCGCCGACGGCGAGATCGTTGACCGTGCCGCAGATGGCGAGCTTGCCGATGTCGCCACCCGGAAATTCCAAAGGATCGACAACGAAGGAATCCGAGGTGAAAGCCAGCCTATCGCCATGCCGGGCGAGATCGGAGAGCGCGAAACGCGCCTGGTCTTCGAGCGGCGCCAAGGCCGGATTGTCGAAAGCCTGGACGAACACATCATCGATCAGATCGCGCATGGCCTTGCCGCCGCCGCCGTGGGCGAGGCTCACCTTCGCGACATGAATGCCGTCGCGTATCTTGCGCTGCGGTCGCAACGTCGAAAGCGGCTCTTGCTTCGTCATGCGGCATCTGCCGCGCGCCTGTCGCGCAGCCCCTCCAGATCGCCATATTGATAATAGGCGGCGCAGGCGCCCTCCGACGAGACCATCAAGGCGCCAAGCGGCGTCTGCGGCGTGCAGGTCGTGCCGAAGACCTTGCATTGCCAGGGCTTGATGAGACCCTTCAGCACTTCGCCGCATTCGCAGGCTTTCGGATCCTCGACCTGCAAGGAGGGGATTGCGAATTTGCGTTCGGCGTCGAAACGAACATAGGCCTCGCGCATGCGCACGCCGGAATGCTCGATCGAGCCAAGACCGCGCCATTCGAAAAAGTCGCGCGTCTCGAAGACGCGCGTGATCGCAGCGAGCGCGGCCTTGTTGCCGTCCGGCGGCACGATGCGGCCATATTGATTCTCGATCTCGGCGCGGCCTTCGGCGATCTGCTTCAACACAAGCCAGACCGATTGCAACACGTCGAGCGGCTCGAAGCCCGCGACGACAAGCGGCTTTTTGTAATGCGCCGCGATGAACTCATAGACTTTCGTTCCGATCACCATCGATACATGGCCGGGCCCGAGAAAGCCGTCGATGCGCAACTCCGGCGATTGGAGGATCGCCCGCATCGTCGGAATGATCGTGATGTGATTGCAGAAGAGCGAGAAATTCGTGAGGCCTTCGGCTTCCGCCTGAAGCACGGTGAAGGCGGTCGACGGCGCCGTCGTCTCGAAGCCGAGGCCGAAGAAGACGACTTCGCGATCCGGATTGTCGCGCGCGAGCGCCAGGGCGTCGAGCGGCGAATAGACCATGCGTATGTCGGCGCCGTCGGCCTTGGCCTGCAGCAAGCTCTTTTTCGAGCCCGGCACGCGCATGGCATCGCCGAAGGTCGTGAAGATCACGCCGGGCGTCTCGGCAATCGCGACGCAATCATCGACCCGGCCCATGGGCAAGACGCAGACGGGGCAGCCCGGCCCATGCACGAATTCGATTTCGGGCGGCAGCATATTCGAAATGCCATAGCGGAAGATCGCATGCGTATGGCCGCCGCAGACTTCCATGATGTGCAGCGGCTTATCACGCGAAATCGCGAGCTTTTGAATCAGCTCGTTGATGGCCGCGATCAGGCTCGCGGCTTTATCGGGATCGCGGAATTCATCGACATATTGCATGACCGCTCTCCCCTTCTCGCCTAGGCTCGCCCGGACGTCCGCATGGCAGCGATTTCCTGCTGGGCTTCGCCGAGTTCGATCAAGATGCGCAAGGTTTCGGCCGCCTGCGCCTCATCGATCACACTCATGGCAAAGCCAACATGGACCAGTACCCAGTCACCGATACAGTCCTCGATCGCACGGTCGCCGATGATGCAGGCGATATTCACTTCGCGCTTGACGCCGCTGACATCGACCATCGCGAGCTTACGCCCCGCATCGGAGATGGCCGTGATTTGCCCGGGTATGCCAAGACACATAAATTACCCTTCCCGCACAAGCAGCGCTGCGGCCACGGCCGCCTGGCCGAGCGAGAGACCGCCGTCGTTCGACGGCACTTTGGCTTGCAAAAACACGTCGAAATTTTCGGCTTCGAGGCGGCGCACGAGTTCTTCGGCCAACCAGCGGTTCTGCATGACGCCACCCGAGAGCACGACGCGCCGCGTCAGCCGCGTCTCGCCATCGAGCGCGGCTTTGCAGGCCAATGCGACGATGGCCTTTGCGAGCCCTTTATGAAAGCGCGCAGCGATGATGGAGGCCGGCGTGTTCTCGTAAAGATCGCCGAGCAGCGCCTGCCACATGGCCAAAGGTTCGATATAGGGAAGCCCCGTGCCTTTCAGCTTCGGAATGCCGAAAGGATAGGCGAGGTCTTCATCGACAGCCGCCAAATCTTCAGGCGTTACGAGCGCTTCGAACCGCATCGCGGCTTCGCCTTCGTGAAAGACCGCGTCGCGGCAGATGCCGACTGCCGCGGCAACGGAATCGAACAGGCGGCCGCATGAGCTTGCAGGCGGGCTATTGATGCCCTGCTTGACCATGGACGCGACTGTATCGACCGGCTTTGACAGCAGGAAGTCATGCAACGGCGTGCCCGCAAAATTCATGTCAAAAGTCGGCCAGCCCATCTCGGCCAGAATATGGGCAAGCGTGTTGCGCCAAGGCTCGTGCATGGCCTTGGCACCCCCCGGCAGAGCCACAGGCTTGAAGGTTCCGACGCGTCGATAAGAGGCATAGTCGGCCAGCAAAAACTCGCCGCCCCAAAGGCTGCCGTCATCGCCGAGGCCGAGCCCATCGAGCGCTATGCCGAGCACGAGACCATCGCCCTGCTCTATACCGTTTTCGGCCATGGCGCTCGCGATATGCGCATGATGATGCTGGACGGCGACGAGCGGGAGGTTCGCATCGCAGGCGCGCTGGCGGCCGAGCCGCGTCGAGAGATAATCTTGATGCAGATCGACGGCGATGGCCTTGGGGCGATGCGCATAAAGCGACTGAAAGAGATCGAGGCTTTTCTCGAAGTCGGCGAGACGCTGCGCGTCTTCGAGATCGCCGATATGCTGCGACAGGATCGCCTGCCCGTCCTTGACAAGGCAAAAGGTGTTTTTCAATTCTCCGCCCAGGGCGAGCAAAGGCAGTGACGCGGCAAGGCTCACGGGTAAAGCGACAGGCGCGGGTGCGAAGCCACGCGCGCGGCGGATGAGCCGGGGCGCGCCCGCTGCGACACGCAAAACAGAATCGTCGAGCCGCACCGCTATGCCGCGATCATGCGTCAATAGAAAATCGGCGATAGACGCGAGCTCTATCCGCGCGATCTCATCGTCGATGATCTGCGGCTCGTCGGAGCGATTGCCGCTCGTCATGACGATCGGGCGGTCAAGCCGCCGGAACATCAAATGATGCAAAGGTGTCGAGGGCAGCATGAAGCCCAGCGTCGCAAGACCCGGCGCGACATCCTCCGGCAGGCGCAAGGGGCCACACGTATCGAGCAGCACGATCGGCGCGGCAGTGCTTGTGAGCGCCGCCTTTTCTGCTTCGCTCACGTCGGCATAGCGGCGGATCACGTCGAGATCGCGCGCCATCAGCGCGAAAGCCTTTGTGTAGCGTTGCTTGCGGTCGCGTAGCAACGCCACCACATCCGCATTGGTCGCATCGCAGGCGAGCTGATAGCCGCCAAGGCCCTTGATCGCGACGATATGGCCCTTGAGCAGCATGCCGGCCGCGGCATCGACGTCGTCGAGCATGCTGAAGGCCGAGAATTCGACCGCGCCACCGTTGAATTTTTCAAGCGCGACGCGCGGGCGGCAGATGTGGCAGGCGATCGGCTGCGCGTGAAAGCGCCGGTCGCTCGGGTTCTCATATTCGGCGCGGCAAGTGTCGCAGAGAGGAAAGCCCGCCATGGTGGTGCGGGCGCGGTCATAGGGCGCATCGCAGATGATCGAGAGGCGCGGCCCGCAATGGGTGCAATTGGTGAAAGGATAACGAAACCGCCGCGCGAAAGGATCGCGGACCTCTGCGAGGCAGGCCGGGCATGTGGCCGCATCAGGCGCGACCTCTGTGCGCATGAGGCCCGGCTCGCTTTCCGCGATGCGGAACCGATCGCCGATAAGGAGCGCATCGGCCTCGCAATATTCAACGGAATCGATCCGCGCCAGAGGCGGGCATTCGGCCTTGAGATCGGCCACGAGACGCTCGGCAAGAACAGCTTCCGCCGCGATGCGGATCAACACGCCCTCGGCGTCATTGCGCACATCGCCTGCGAGCCCGAGCCGCGTCGCAAGACGCCAAACGGTCGGGCGGAAGCCGACGCCCTGCACCAATCCACGAATGCGGATCTCGGTCGTGACTGGCGCTGCGATGCTCGCGGTCATGACGCAAGCCTCGCGACGATCACGCGATTATTGCCGGAATCGGCGATGACGAGCCGGTCGCCGCAGGAGGTCAGCCCATAGGGCCAGCAGAAGCTGTCGCGCTGCGGCGCCTGCCAGCGATTGTCGCCCTTGGCATGAAAGTCCGGCTGCCCTGCGAGCCGATGCGCCGCGCCGCTTTTGGTGATCTCCGCTTGCGCAAAGCCGAGCAGTCGCGAATTGGCTGTGTCGGCGACCGCTATGCCCCCCGGCACAGCCGTGCAGGCATAGGGCATGTTGAGGCTCGCGGCATCTGGCCAATAGGTCGCGCGATTATGTTCGCAAGCCGACGGATCGGTCTGGCCGATCAAATGATGGCAGGGCGCGCCATTGCCGTTCGGCAGGGCGTTCCAAATCATGATGCGATTATTGCCGGAATCGGAGATGAGCAGCATGTCCCCGCAAAGCGCCGCGCTATGCGGCCAGCGCATGCCGTGCATGTCTATGCCCATGCCGCCGTTCTCGTCGCGGCAGGTCATTGCGGTCTGGCCGAGCACGAGATCGGCGGGCGTCCCGTTTTGCCGCGGGATCTCGTTCCAGATCAGTACACGACGATTGCCCGTATCGCAGACGATGAGGCGCGAACCGGCGAGCGTCACGCCATAGCACCAGTTGAGCGTATTGGCCGCGGGCTCGCCGCCGCGATTGGCGAGCACTGAGGTGAAGTCAGCTTGGCCAAGAACCACATCCGCGGGTTGATTGGTGGTCTCCGGCAGCCCGTGCCAGATCAAGACGCGGTGGTTCCAAGGATCGGCCACGGCGAGAGTCTCGGCCGTTGCAGAGACGCCCGTCGGCACATTGAATGTGGCAGCGGAAGCTTCGCCCTTGGCATTGCGTCCTTCGCGGTAAAAGTCGGCTTGCCCGATCAGCAGGTCAGCCGGTGCATAATCACGCGAAGGCACGCTTTGCCAAATCAATAAACGATGATGACCCGTATCGGCGACAAAGAGAGGTCCGTCGGGTGCGGCCAGTGCCGCGCCGCGCGGGCCAAACATGGTTGCCGCCGTGGGCGTGACTGGCTTGGTAAGGTCGAAGCTGCAGGCCTCCGCCCCAAGGATAAGCTCGGGCTCTGCCGGATCGAGAAGCGCCAAAGCCAGCGGCGCCGACGAAGCCGGCGGATAGCTCAATTCAACGGCGGGCCGGAGCGAAACGCGCATTGTCCCTCAAATCTCGAATCTGATTTCGACGCGATTGCCATCGACGCGGACGGGAACGGGCCGCAACTGCACTTCCGGCGCCGTCAGGCATTCGCCGGTCATGAGGTCATATTTGAAGCCGTGGAAGGGACAGCGGATCAAGCCGTCGCCCACAGGACCGCCCGACACCGGAAGTCCGAGATGCGCGCAGGCATCGTGAAAACAGGCCACGATGCCGTCCCTGCGCGCAAAGAGCAGCGGCGTGCCTTCGACCGCGGCACTCGCGACGCCGCCATCCGGAATCGTATCGAGGAGGATTGCAAGCGTCCATATGCCGGTCTCGACGAAGGGGCTCGTGAAATCTGCCTTCGTCACGCTACTCGCGGCGCTTTTGACTTGCCGCACTTGTTTGATCTCGGGACAATGCTCTTCGATCGCACGCTTGACACCCGCGACGAAGGTCATGGTCGAAGCCGAACAGCCGTCGCAATTGCCGAGGAAACGCACCTCGACGGTGTCGGGCGGCACGAAAGCGACAAGCTCGACATCGCCGCCATGCGCGGCGAGCATCGGCCGCACCGAAGCCAAGGCGGCCTCAAGCCTTTCCTGCTGGCTCGGCTGAATGAGACCGTGATAGCGCAATACGCCATAGACCAGAGGATCGCTCGCAGCCCGGCGCAAAGCATCGAGCGTGCCCGGCGCAGCCTTCACTTCGGCGATGAGCTTGCGGAGCGCTGCCTTGTGCAAGGCATCGACTGCCTGGCGATGGGCAAAAGCGACCCCGCGCTGCGACTCGTCCCAATTGGCAATCAAAGCCGCGAAGCGTTCGATATCGCCGGTGAGCGTATCGAAGCTTGGCTCATCCTCTGCCAATGGATGCGCATGCGCGTTCATGGTCGCCTTCCTCAATCGCTGCGAAATTTCTTTGCGCTGGCACAGGTTTCAGTCAGCGATACTTCAAATCCTTGAACAGGACCGGCTGTACGACGCCGCCAATGAATCCGGCAATCACGGCCGCGATGAGCAGTCCGGTGAATTTGACGAGGACAAGAAAGACGACGATCGTCAGTCCGATGCCGATCGCAAGCTGGCGCATGACCTCGTTCGGATTGCGGAAGAGCTTACCTTGGAAGAACAGAATGATGGAGGATTTCGCCATTTCGAACATTTGAATGTCCTCAAAACACAAGGAGCGCGATGATGGTGCCAACGAAGACTCCGACGGCGCCGGCGAGCGGCCCGTAGAAGGCGCCCATCATAGCCGCGAGTTCATTGCCGAGCGCCTTGCCGCCGATGTAAACGCCTCCGGCGACACCGCCGAGAATTGAAAACACAATCCCGAGCACTACAGCCAAAAGCCCGAGTAACAGTGCTCCACCCATCATTTCCCCCATCTCATGTTTATTGAATGCCGGCAGCGGACGGCACCGGCTCGCCCGCATGATCCGTTCGTGCGAGTTCCGCTTCGATCTCGACGATCATCTCGCTGACCACGTCAACCTTTTGCGTTTCACCGAAGGCCGTGAAAATTTCGACGGCCTCGTGATATTGATCGAGAGCCTTGCAGAGATTCGCACGATTGCCCTGTTCCGGCCGCTCGACATCGTCTGGAAGATTGCGCAGGCAATTGGCGTAATTGGCGATCGTATTCGCATATTCGGCCGGTGTGGTCGCACGGGTGCGGACCTTCAAAGCCTCGTCATAGGCATCGAGCGCGCGCAGGCAATTTTCGACCGAATGGGACGACGAGACATATTGCAGCGCATTGCCGAGATTATTCTGCAGCATCGCATATTCGCTCGGATGCTCGACGATGTTGACGACTTTCAAGCCCTCTTGAAAGGCTTGCACGGCAAGAGCCTCGCGCATCTTGGCGCGTTCGTCGGTGAAGGGAATCGACAGAAAAGCCGTCGCCAGATTGTTCTGGAGGATTGCATATTCCTTCGGAAAGGCTGTCGCATCGAAAGTGCGCAAAGCCCTTTGGTAGGCGGCGATCGCATCGGTGATCCGTGCCGCATTGACACCCGCAAGGCTTTGCAGGACGAGACCGAGATTCATCTCGATTTCGGCCATCTCCTCCGCACTGCCGTCGTGCTTGAGAATGTCGCGCGCCGCTTCAAGATTGCGCAGCGCTTCTTTCAGAGGCGTGAGATCATTGGCCGGAACAGCCTGTAAGGCGGTCGCGAGACGCGCATGCAGCCGGCCGCGCAAAAGGAACAGTTCGGCCGGGCAAATCTCAAGCGCTTTTTCGTAAAGGAGGATGGCCTGCTGCAAATGCTCGGGCGTTTTCGGCCGGGTCTGCAAACCCATGGCCATTTCCATCAGCATCTCGATTTTGTCGCCGAGAGATGCATCCTCGGCATCGATCGCAGCGAATGCCGCTTTGACTTCAGACTCGGCGCGCGACGGCATTCACTCACTCCC